>DATHEN010000039.1:0-2159 GCA_035318565.1 Polyangiaceae bacterium | reverse complement strand
GGAGGCTCGCAAAGCGGGCGCCGTCGGTGGGAAGTTGATGGGCGCCGGCGGCGGTGGCTTCTTCATGTTTTACGTGCGTCCCGCCGACAAGCGCACACTCTGGGAAGCGATGACCAAGCGCGGCTTGAAACCGCTGCGCTTTCGCTTCGATCTCGACGGCGCGCGTATCGTCGCCAATCTGCACCGCAGTTGAAGCCGGCCGAAGGAGGCTTCAGGCGCGTCGCTTGGCGGTCGCGATGAAGCTGAGCGTCTCGGCCGAATCCGGTATGATTCGATCGAGAACCCGGGACGACGTCTCCACCCAAAACATGGCGGGCACCACGATCGGCAGCGTCCAGAAGCGCGGAGACTGTTGCTTGGTGGGCTCGTGACCGAGCTTCTGTAGCGACTGAGCGACGCCGCCCATGCGGGCGACGGATAGACCCAGGTAGCTGTTCAGCTTGTGTCCCATGACGCTCCACAACGCGCCCATGGGTTCGACGCTGCACATGTCCAGGCCGGCTCGTTCGCACAAATGACGCAGACCGTACGGGCTGTAGCGAAAGTAGTCGTGCGGCTCTTCGTGCAAGCGGAACGAGAACGGTGCCATCAGGATCAATAGCCCGCCCGGCTTCAGCACGCGGGCTATCTCCGTCAGCAGCTCAAGCGGTGCAGGAGTGTGCTCCAAGACCTGAACGTTCAACGCGGTATCGAAGCTGGCGTCCGGAAATGGCAGACGTTCGCCGTCGTAGATCACGTCGGCCTCGCCCTGCACTTGCGCATTCGTGTGCGCGAACGTGTCCTCGCGTTCGACGCCGATGTATTCGTCCACGTATGGCGTGAAAATATCTACGTAAGGCTTGTGACCGCAGCCCACGTCGATCAGGCGGCCGTGTGCCTGGGGCGCGACGCGCTTCAAGGCGCTAATCGTGAGCGACCACTGCAGATCCACGTAGTCTGCGGCGCGTCTCGCTGCACGCGAGATAGGCGGCATGCCCAGCAGCCGCTGGAGCGGCTTCATTCAGAACCGGCCGAGCCGAAGACTTCGATCTCCGTGAGCGCGATGTACCCCTGTTTCGGGCGGCGCACCTGCACATAACGCGCGGTCACGGCGTCCCCTTTCCAGGTCCAGGGTTTATCCTGAGTGAACGTCTTGCTGCGCTGCTCAAGCTCGCGCCAGTTCTTTCCATCCGACGAAACTTCGAGCACGAGAGGCACGACCTCGTCTTGCCAGCCGTCCGCGCGGTTGTACACCTTGATGCGCTCGATGCGCTGCGGCGTCTCGAGATCCACGCGGACCCAGGCATTTTCCTGTACCTGCGTGTGCACTCCGAAGTTGCTTTCGATCTTACCGTTCGTGGCACCCGCCGCGCTCGGAGAGCTCGGGTGGTAACTGCTGGCGCTGGCCGGTTTGCCTTGTGCGAGGCTCGGCTGCTGCAGGAGTTTCACCAGGAGCAGCGCCAGGATCGCGATGGCGATCGCGCACACGACGCCCAATCGCAAGATACGCGAACGGCGAATTTGCGTGGTGGTGCGTGGCTCGATGGCGCTGCGCAACCTGCTGAGCGAACGCTCGAGCGCCCCGTAGGCGTTGTAAGCGTCTTCCGTGCTCATGCGGTCCAAAGCCAACAAATCCGCGTCGAGTAGCACTGGCCTGCACCCGACCAGATCTTCTGCGAGCTTCGGAAACTCGCCGGCCTGGGCGCGCTGCTCGAGCCAGCCGTGGGCCTCCGCCGGAGAAAGCAACTCAGCCTGAGGGTCACGCGCCACTCGCAGCGCGTGAACGAACAGCACCAGGGCCTCGCGTCCCAGCGTTCCAGCGGCCGGCATGCGTGCGGGGTCCGCCATTTCCGCGGCGGCGAGCAGGCGCACACGCGCGGCTTCATAGAGCTCGTGGACCGTCTGTTGTTGAGCGGGCGCGCGCTCCCGGACCACACGCTCGGCGCGGCGCAATAGCAATCGTTCCGTAACTTGTTCCCGAAAAATCGAGCCTATCGCACTCGCCGCCGTCATGCCGCGGGCAGTCTACAACGCTCGTTCGAGCTGCAACAGGCGATTATGGCTAGCGATGCACGAGCGCGCCGGCGCGCGGGCGACGTCCGATGAAGCTCGAAAATCGCGGCGTTCATGGGTATGAGACACCATGCCGGATTGGAGGCGGAAGCTTGCCGCTCTAGCCC
>DATHEN010000038.1:0-6046 GCA_035318565.1 Polyangiaceae bacterium | reverse complement strand
GATGGATCGCTTGTGGCCGGAGCTGGCCGTGGAGCCCAACAACCTCCAGCAGAGCATCTCGCTCGTGCGCCGAGCGCTGAGCGAGGCACCGGGCATCGAGATCGAGACCGTGCGCGGGCAGGGGTACCGGCTGCACGCCACGGTCCGCGAGGAAACGACGCAGCTGGGCAGCGCGGATGAGCGGCGAGGCCCTGAGCTCCCCCTGGTTCAGCGCACCCAATTCTGCAGTGCGCGCGACGGAGCACGTCTAGGCTACGCCACGCTCGGTGACGGCCCGCCGTTCGTCAAAGCCGCGAACTGGCTCAGTCACCTCGAGCTCGAACTGGAGAGCCCGATGTGGAAGCACTGGCTCACGCTGCTGTGTCGTGAGCACTGCTTGATTCGCTATGACGCGCGTGGCAACGGCCTTTCCGATTGGCGACCGCCCTCGATTCGCTTCGCGGATTTCGTCTCGGATTTGGGAGTCGTGTTCGATGCGGCGGGCGTGAAGCGAGCGCCTCTTCTCGGAATCTCGCAAGGCGCAGCCGTGTCCGTCGCGTATGCCGTGCAGAATCCGGAGCGGGTCTCGGCCCTGGTCCTGGTGGGCGGGTGTGCACGCGGCTGGCACACCAAAGGCCACCCGAAGCTCAGCGAGCGCATGCAGGCTCTGAGGGTTCTGATGCGTCAGGGCTGGGGCCTCGAATACCCCGCGTTTCGCCAAATTTTCACGACCTCCTTCTTCCCGGACGCAAGCCACGCGCAGATGCATTGGTTCGACGAGCTACAAAAGCGAACCACTTCGCCCGACAACGCGGCCGAGATCTTGTTTGCCCTGGGCGACCTCGACGTGCGTGAGGAGCTGGCTCGCGTGAACGTTCCCACCTTGGTGGTGCACAGCCGCGGGGACAAGGTCGTGCCGCTCAAGGACGGCATCGAATTGGCTGCCGGCATTCGCGGCGCGCGTTTCGTCGAGCTCGAGAGCAACAATCACGTGCTCCTCGAGAGCGAATCCGCGTGGCCGCGTTTCGAGCGTGAGCTCGGCCAATTCTTGCAGGAGCTCGCCGAGTAGCGACTACGAAAGCCTTCAGACAGAATTCAGGTTCGTCGAAGTACTTCGAAACAGCCGCTCTGTAGGTTCTCTGTCGTGCCGAACTGGACCATCCCACTCGACTCGAGCCTTCCTCGGGCCGGCCGAGGGAACCGCCTCCCTGCTTGGAAGCGCTGGCTGTCTCTTCAGGCTTACGGCCTGTTTACGAGCACGCTGTTTAGAGCACACACGAGCCCCCAAGCCCTGCGCGCTCGCTTCGAGCGCTTCGGCCACACGAGTCGCGAAGCTTTGCAGCGCAAGCGTCCGGGGCTCGTCTTCGAGGACCACGCTCTCGGGCCGCTCGAGATGGAGTCGGTGAAAGCGTCGCCTGCTCCGCAGCGGGTCGTTCTGCACCTTCACGGCGGTGGTTTCGTGTTCGGTTCGACGGCCTCCTACCGCAATCGTGCCATGCGCCTGAGCTACCGCTTCGACGCAGAGGTCTTCGTGCCCGACTACCGGCTCGCCCCCGAGCACGCGTTTCCCGCCGCCCTCGATGACGCGCTCTCGGCCTATCATTACGTGCGCGCCCTTCACCCGCACACGCCCCTGATCCTCAGCGGTGACTCGGCGGGGGGTGGGCTCGCCCTCAGCGTCATGCTGCGCTTGCGCGCGCTCGCCGAGCCGCTGCCCGCGGGAGCCATTTTGCTCTCTCCCTGGACCGATCTCAGCGCGTCCGGCGCCTCGGTGCGAAACAATCACGGCAAAGATCTATGGCTGCGGCGCGCGCACCTGGAGCAGTGGGGAGGCCACTACGCCGGAGCGATCGATCGATGCACGCCGCTGATGTCACCCGTGTTCGCGGATCTTTCGGGACTCCCGGCGATGCTGCTCCTGGCCGGAGAGGACGAGATCTTGCTGGACGACGCGAAGCGCGTTGCGGAGTCCGCCGTGCGTGCCGGCAGCGATGCACGCCTGCTCGTAGGAAAGGGCATGCAGCACGATTGGCCGTTGACGTTGCCCTGGCTCGACGAAAGTCGTGAAGCCTGGGAAACCATGCGACGCTTCGTCGAAGAACGCTGTCGTTGCGCCTTGGCAACCTGCGTAAACTACAAGAGCTGCAGGTAAGCGAATGTAGCATTCGACTTGGAGTCCCGCTCACACTGCACGATTCCGTATTGGGCCGCATGAACACAATGTAGGAGAAGCGTTTGGTCGGCGCGTCGTCTTTCGGCCCGCGGGCATCTCGGCTAAAAAGCGATGCAATGAATACGTTTTGTCGTGCTGCTCTGGCGTTGTCCCTCGTGAGCGTAACGGGGTGTCGACAATTCGATACCGAGCAGTGGCCCTCGCTGGGCTACGACCTGAAGTCGACCTACAACAATCGCGGCGAACGAAAGATCGGCACGCGCACGGTCGATCGCTTGGGCGCCGTGTGGCGCACCACGGAACACGGCCGTATAAGCGGGGCCGCTGCCGTTGCAGAAGACGTCGTGTACGTGCTCTCGAGCGCCGGCACGTTCGCGTTCCATGCCGATACCGGCCAGGAGATCTGGCGCAACGTGGCGTTCGGTGGCAGCTCTTCGCCGACGTACGCGGATGGCGAGCTCTTCGTGCACGATTCTGCCTCCGTCTTGCACAAGCTCGATGCCGAAACGGGCCACGAGCTCTGGCAAGTCAGGACCGACACGCACCCTTCCGCGAGTGGTTTTTCCTCTCCGGCGGTGCTGGATGGCTACGTCATCGTCGGCGTTTCTTCCATCGATGAAGCCGTGAACCGCAGCGAGACTTCCTCGTTTCGCGGCTCTGTGGTCGCCTACAACCGCGCGAGCGGCGCCGAGCTCTGGCGGCAGTACACGGTGCAAGAGCCGCACAATGGTTGCGCGGTGTGGTCGAGCGTTTCGATCGATCCGAAGCTCGGCCTGGTTTATGGCAGCACCGGTAACAACTACACCGGCCAGGCGTCCAATACCTCGGATTCGATTTTCGCTTTGCGTCTGAACGACGGAAGTGTGGCGTGGTGGACGCAGCTGACGGAAGGTGACGTGTTCACGATCGCGCGTCCTCAGAGTCCGGACAGCGACTTTGGCACCAATCCGATGCTGTTCGACACGTTGGCCAATGGTCGCTTTCGGCGGCTCGTGGGGGCGGGCCAGAAGTCCGGCATGTTCTGGGTGCTGGATCGTCTCACGGGCGCGATCGTCTGGTCGCGCAACGTGAGCAAGGGCAGCGCGTTCATCGGCGGCATCTTCAATGCAGGCGCCTATGACGGCCAGCGCATTCTGCTGGCGGGCAATCTCGGAACGAGCAGCGGCCCCGGCAGCGAGCCCTCGAACGGCGAGAGCAAGCTCGGCTCACCGGGCACGTCCGTGCTCGAAGCGCTGAATCCGGCAGACGGCAGCGTAGTCTGGGAACGCCAGCTCCCCGCGCACGTTTGGGCGCCCATTACCGTGGCAAACGGCGTTGGCTTCGTGGCCTACGAAACCGAGCTGCAGGCCTTCGACGTGCGCAACGGGCGCAAGCTGTTCAATTACCGGACGAACGGTACCATCACCTCGGCACCCGTGGTTGCGGCCGGCGGCGTCTATTTCGGAAGCGGTCTCACGTACCTGGCCGCCAAACCCGATGAAACATTTCATGCGCTGCGCCTGGATGGCCCGCTCGGCGAACCGGAGCCGAGTGCGGATGGCGGCGCCGAAGCGACGTTCTCGACGATTTTCTCGCAGGTGTTCACCGGCAACGGTTGCAGATCCCAGTTCTGCCACGGTGCGGGAGCGGGCAATCTGTCGCTCGCGACCCGGGACGCTGCCTATGCCGCGCTGGTCGGTGTTCCAGCATCGGGCCCTGGCTGCGGTTCCTCGGGCAAGCTGCTCGTAGCTCCGGGCAATCCGGATGCGAGCTTGCTTTACGAAAAAATTTCGAACGCAACGCCGTCCTGCGGAACGGTCATGCCACCCAGTGGGCTCGCCGTTTCCGAGGCGCAGCTCGCTCAAGTCCGCGGCTGGATTGCGGCCGGCGCGCCGAACAACTGAGCGGCTCGCGCCTGCGGCGTGACTGCGCCGATTCAGTGGCATTTCGGGCGTGCGCTTGATAGAAATGTGGAGGGCGCTCCATGCATAGTAACCGCTTGTCGGCGAGTGCCGACGGTACAGAGCGCCAGCTCCCTCCACTCGGACCGGATACTTCGCGGCTGTTGGTGGTGGCGCGCGATGGAACCTGGTCCGCTCACGAGCTCCCGGCAGTGGGGTCGCTCACGTTCGGGCGAGGCATCGAGGCGGACGTTCGCGTGCACGAACCCTCGGTGTCGCGTCTTCACGCCAAGCTCGTGGTGCAGGCCGACGGCCAGTACGCCCTGACGGACCTGGGCAGCGCCAATGGTACGGCCGTTGGCGGAGAGCTGATCCGTTCGACGACGGTCGACGTGAAACCGGGGGTACCGATCCTGTTGGGCGGGACGGTCATCGTGCTTCAGGTGCCCATCCACGCAGCGTCGCAACAGCTTGCTCCAAGCCGGGAGCAAGCGGACTCGCCGGTGAGCGCCGCCATGGCGCACGTGGACGCGCTGTTCTCGCGCGTCGCACCGACGCAGGTGAACGTGCTCTTGCTCGGCGAAACCGGGGTCGGCAAGGACGTGTTCGCTGAACGTCTGCATCGGCTCTCTACGCGCTGCCAGGGACCGCTTCTGCGCCTGAACTGTGCGGGGATGGCTCCAGCCTTGCTCGAGAGCGAGCTCTTCGGCCACGAGAAGGGCGCGTTCACGGGTGCAGTACAGGCCAAGAAGGGGCTGCTCGAGGTCGCAAGCGGCGGCACGGTCCTGCTCGACGAGATCGCGGAGATGCCTCTCGAGGTGCAGGCCAAGCTACTGCTGGCGCTCGAGTTGCGGGTCATGCGCCGGCTGGGCTCGACGCAAGACAGGCCGATCGACGTCCGCTTCATTTGCGCTACGCACCGCGATCTGCAGGTGGAGATGCAGCGCGAGCGTTTTCGCGCCGATTTCTACTTCCGCATCAACGGCGTCACGATCCGCATACCGCCGCTCCGAGAACGCCTCGACGAGCTGGAGGGCCTGGTGGCGCAGTTCGCGCGTGAAACGAGCGCGCGCTTGGGCTCGGCCGAGCCCCCCGCGTTCGATGCAAGCGTGCTGGGGGCGCTGCATCGCTATCACTGGCCAGGAAACATCCGCGAGCTGCGCAATGTCGTGGAGCGAGCCGTCATTTTCAGTGATGGTCGCCGCGTGACCGAGAAAGAGCTGGTCGTTGCCGAGCTGCCCCGTGCCGAAGCCGTCGCCGGCACAGGCTCAACCCTCGCTACCGCGGCAGCAGACGAGGACTCGGCGGAGCGAGAGCGCATCATGTCGGCTCTGGCCGAATGCGGCGGAAATCAGAGTCGGGCCGCAAAGCGGCTCGGGATTTCTCGCAACACGCTGATCGCCAGAATTCGCGAGTTCGGTTTGGTGCGCCCGCGCGGTAGAGAACGTGCTCCCGGCGATTGAAGCGAAGCCTGCAGAGCTCCGAACGTATGCCGGTGAACGGGTGCACTGTGAGCTTCTGGAACCCGAAGACACCGATGAGCTCGTGTCGATGCTCCAGGTTGCGAGCCGCGCCCGTCGCCGCGTGACGTTCCGGGGACACGGCCAGTCGCTCGACACTCAATCGCTCAACACGGATCTCGTGATTGGCCTGCGCCGATTGACGGAGCTCGAGTTCGCAGAGGACCCCGTCGTCGTCAGCGTGGGCGCGGGCGTTTCCACCGGTGAACTGGCGCGGGCAGCGTTCGCGAGAGGTGTTTTCCCTGCCGTGCTCGTGACCACGAGCAGCGCCAGTATCGCAGGGACCGTATCGAGCAACTGCGTCTCCCGTTTTACACCGACACGCGGCCAGGAGGGAGATCACGTCCTCGGGCTCGAGCTCGTGACGCCGCAGGGGGAACGCCTGCGCTGCAGCCGAGACCACGAAGCGGATGTGTTTCACGGCGTGATCGGTGGCCTGGGATACCTGGGCTGCATTACCCGCGTCACGCTCGAGCTCGATCCGGGCGCGCGGG
>DATHEN010000037.1:0-2337 GCA_035318565.1 Polyangiaceae bacterium | reverse complement strand
CTTGGCGTTCTTCGGTGCCTTGGCGGTTGGAACTTCTCGCAATCCTACGGCCGGATGCGGGTGAGCATGCGCGGGAAGGGGCTGGTCTCGCGGACGTGCTCGAGGCCGCACACCCACGCCACCGTCCGCTCGAGCCCCAGGCCGAAGCCCGCGTGCGGGAAGCTGCCGTAGCGGCGCAGATCCAGGTACCACTCGAAGGCTTCGCGCGGCAGCTTGTGCGCGTCAATCGCGGCTTCCAAGGTCGCCAGATCGTCCTCGCGCTGGCCGCCGCCGATGATCTCGCCGTAACCCTCGGGCGCGAGCACGTCCATGTTCAGCGCGAGCCCGGGATCGCTCGGATCCGACTTGAAGTAGAACGCCTTGAGCGAACGCGGGTAGTGCGTGACGATCACCGGTCGATCGAACTTGTTCGAGATCACGGTCTCTTCGTCGCCGCCGAAGTCGTCGCCGTACTGGGCGGGCATCCCGGCGGCGTGCAGGATCTCGATCGCTTCGGCGTAACGGATGCGCGGGAACGGCTTCTGCACGCGTTGCAAGGCGCTGGTGTCGCGCTCGAGCACGGTGAGCTCGGCGGCGCGGCGCTCGAGCACGCGCTGCACCACGCTGCTCAGGAAATCCTCCGCGAGGTCGGCGTCGCCCTGCAGATCCATGAACGCCACTTCCGGCTCGACCATCCAGAACTCGGCCAGGTGGCGCCGGGTCTTGGACTTCTCCGCGCGGAAGGTCGGACCGAAACAGTACGCGCGCCCGACCGCGGCTGCCGCCGCTTCCATGTACAGCTGTCCGCTCTGGGTCAGGAACACGGGCTCGCCGTGGAAGTCGGTCTCGAACAAGGTCGAGGTGCCTTCGCACGCATTGGGCGTGAAGATCGGCGCATCCACCAGCGTGAAGCCATGGCTGTCGAAGTAGTCGCGAATGGCGGCGATGATCTCCGCACGTACACGCAAGATCGCGTGCTGGCGCCGCGAGCGCAGCCACAGGTGACGGTGGTCCATCAAGAAGTCGATGCCGTGTTCCTTCGGGCCGATCGGATACTCCGCGCTCGGCTGGGAGATCACGTCGACGGCGGTCACGCCGACTTCGTACTGATCGCTCTTACGCGCGTGCGCGCGCACGTTGCCGCGCAAGACGAGGCTGGTCTCTTGCGGTAGGTGGCGCGCGAGCTCGAACAGCGCCTCGGGCACCTCGGGCTTGAACACCACGCACTGGGCGATTCCAGTGCCGTCGCGCAGCTCGAGAAAGAGCAGCTTCCCGCTCTGCCGCTTGGCGTAGACCCAGCCCTTGAGGGTGACTTCGCGGCCCACGTGTGCGGGCAGGTTCTCGACGTAAACGTGCTCGGACATGGCGGCGGTCAGCCTCGCATGAGATCGCAGCCGTTACGAAGGATCTGCGAATGCCGGGCATCCGCGCGATCGAGGGGGCAGCGCTCGCCAGTGCCCGGTGCCGGAACGCCGCGGTCGGGGCGCGGCATCGCCTGCCAACGCCCGGCTAACTAGCGGAAATCTGCGCCGATTTGGTCGTACCCGATCTGGGACGGCTAAAATTTGCGAAATGATCCGCCTGCATTGACATCGTTATATTCAACAGAATACATTGAGTTCATCTCATTTAGTTGACTCTCATGAGACGAGCATCCTCAGAGCTTCTCACCTCGGGCGCGGCAGCGCACGGGCCCTGGAGCGACGAGGCGCTAGTGGCGATCGAGCGCGATCACGCGAGCGGGCTCGCCACCCATCAGGTGGTCGAGATGTTCGCCGCGCGCGGCGAGCCGCTGAGCGAGGCGACCTTTCGCAAGTACGTTCAGCTCGGGCTCTTGCCGCGCAGCGTGCGCGTCGGCCGCAAGGGCAAGCACCGTGGATCGCAGGGGCTCTATCCCGCGACGATCGTTCGGCAGATCGAGCTCGTTCGGCGCCTGATGGCGCAGGGCTACACCATCCAGGAGATCCAGGAAGAGTTCGTCTTCCTGGGCAGCGAGATCGAAGGAGTCGCGCGACAGCTGCGGCTCGTCGTGCAGGCGATGGAGCGTGCGGCCGGCTCGCGCAGCGAAGCGCATCCGGACGACGTGATCACGCGCGCGATCGCGGATGCGCGCGCGCTGGCCGAGGACCTGATCGGCCGGCTCCAGGCGATCGAACAGCGTTTGGCCATGCGGGCGCGCATGGCTCGGGCGGCCGTGTAGTTGCGAACAGGCGAGCAGCAAGACGGGAGGCGACGATGAACGAAGAACAGGCGCAGGTCGGGGCAGAGCACAGTGAGGTCGAGCTTTCGTCGCCGGCGATGCCGGCGATGGACGGCGCGGTGGCGTTGCAGTTGGCCAATGTGGAGCTCGAGCCGGAG
>DATHEN010000036.1:0-3139 GCA_035318565.1 Polyangiaceae bacterium | reverse complement strand
GTGCTCGACGAGCCGACGAACCATCTCGACCTCGACACCAAAGAGATGCTGATCGAGGCGCTCGCCGACTATCAGGGCACGATGCTCTTCGTCTCGCACGATCGTCACTTTTTGCGCGCGCTTTCGAACCGCGTGCTCGAGCTCAGTCCAGACGGTGTGCGCAGCTTCGGAGGCGGCTACTCCGAGTACGTGGACGAAACGGGTCAGGAAGCTCCGGGCGTCCGCGCCTGAGCGCCGTCGTTCGGAAGAGCGTGTCGCCCAATCCTCTTGACGCGTCACAACGGGCGCGCCGTGAGCAAAGACCCCGTGCGGCTCGTGGTCGTGTTCACGGGCACCGCAGGGCAGGCGTTCACCATGCGCCAGCGAAGCTCCGCACCGCCCCCCGCAGTAGAGGCGCGTCAGCGCGAGGGCCCGGGCTCCCAGCGAACGGGCCAGTGGCTTGCTCCGACGGTCCTCTCCGCGGCCCCTCGCGAATCTTGGACGATCGCGAATGAAATGGTGGGCAAACATGCTCGATCGTCCAGCGTGCGCGCCCCTTCCGCCAGCTGTGCGTAACGCATCGGGCAGCGAGCACTCGCCGACCCGCGCTCGTCAATGCGATGAATCCCAGACGTTCACGGGCAAGGTACGTGCCCGGGAACGTCTGACCATCATGACAAGTCGCCGAAAATTGAACGATTGACGGCGATAACTGTACTTTGCAAACGCGGTCTGTTGGGGGGAAGTGACAGGTCTTGCGAGTGGTTCGTGCGGAGGCGAACGCGAACGCGAACGCGAACGCGGGGGTGTAGGCGAACGCGAACGCGACGCGAACGCGGGGACGGAGGCCGGGGGGCGCCGCAGCCCTGGGACGGAAGGTTGATACTTCGCGCGGCTTGATTTTGAGGGGCTAGCGCGGGGCGACGCGGGCGGCAGTGGGCCCTGAGTTTCGCGGGCGGACGGCGATCGAACCTGCTGCTCGGCTCTCTGATTTTGCACTCGTGCTCGGCCGCCTCAAGGGGCTGGAGCTTCGCTCCGCCCGCGCTTCGCGCGGCGCCTGCGGCGCCCTTGACCCGGCCTGCAGAGCTCGCCTCCGTCGCCAGCCGAGTTTGTGGCAGAACACAGATGTGCGGGATCCCTAGACGTTCACGTTCACGTTCACGTTCCAGAAGGACACGCCGCTAGGGTGTGCCGGTCAGGGCGATGTAGCGCGCGTTGTTGTTGGGATTGGGGTCCGGAGTCACGCGACCCACGATCGCCGTCGAAAAGAGGTCGCGCGGGTTGAAGGTGCCGCGTAGGACGATTTCGAACGATGCGCTGGCACCCGCGGGGAAAGGCGCGTCCAGTACACAACCCGCGGGCCAGCTGGACCAGCAAGTCCAATCCCGACCTGTCTTCCGAGTCACCGAAATCACGGACACGTCGCTGGCGTACAGGTGAGTCTCGAGCGCGAGCTTCCAGTTGGGGTCCAGCGTGACAGCAGGCGCTGGACCGGCGTTGGTGATCGTGACGTGCGCGATGCGTTCGTTGGCGTTCGCTCCCGGTGCCAGGGCGAGACTCTCGATTTGCACGTCTGCCGTGCCCTGCAGCGCGGGGCTGACGTTGATGCCGACGCTTTCATTGGTGAAATTGAAATCGATACCGGTTGGGGGAGCGCTGCTCGTATTGAGAACGGCGCCGATTGAGACGATGCCGCTGCCGACCTGAGCGACGCCGCGGAGGATCGCCGTTTCACCCGGCGCGAGCACGGGAATCGTCCAGGTCCCGGTGTTCTGCGCATGGGCGGCAGGTGTGAACGTCCCGACCACGGGGGAGTACGTCACGCTGAGCTGTTGCGAGTCGCCGACGGGGTACACGTCCACGGTGACGTGTTCGGTCGGCGCGGGGCCATGGTTGATGGCGTAGACGGTGAACGCGGTCGCTTCGCCTGCAGTCTGAGTGCTGGCGGAGCGCTCCCCGCGTATTTCGACGTCGGCGGAGAGTACCGGAACGACGATGCTGCTCGGCGCTGCTCCGGCGTCCGCGCGCACCTCGACGGTGCCGAGCTGGGCCGGCGCGGCGCCCGAGAACGTCACCTGGAAGTTGAAGGAGGCTTGGCTACCCGGTGCCAGCGATCCGACCAAACCGCCGTTTTGCACCTGCAATCCGCCAGGGACCCCCAATGATTCCAGGACCGCCTGGACGCCGGGCGCGGGGCGGAACGTGGCCGTAATCGGCTGCTCAGTCGTTCCAATCAAGGTCGATGGGCCGTTGTTGGAGATCCGGATTCCCGCCCACGAGTTGGGGCGGCCGTTGGCGTCGACTCGGTAGAGAAATGCCCGCGCCGCCAGACCGCTCTGAACGGAGATGGGCGTGCTGAGCGTCGTCTCGTCGTCGGCGAGGGGTGGGAGCAGCGCCGGTGCCAGCGCCTGCGCATGCCAGCTCAAAGTACCGGTAGCCGTCGCAGCCACCGATCCCACGAGCTCGATGGTTGCAGACCCGCCAGCGGCGATGGGCGATGTCCACACACACAATGCGGGGCTCGTCGTGGAGCATTGAGCGCCGCCGCTTGGGGTTGCACTCTTGAGGGCGATCGTCGGCGGAAATTCGATGCGCACCGCCGGCAGCGCGGCTGCGGGACCGCGGTTGTCCACGCGTAGCCGCCAGGTCCCGTCGAGGCCCGCGGTGACGGTCGCCGGCGGGTTGACGAAGGCGAGCGCCAGATCGGCATTGCCGAGTCCCGCGGGTAGTTGTTGCTCCACGGCTCCGATGTCGCACGCCGGACCTTGAGGCCGCGTGACGCCCCGGGCGTCCACGGCAACACTGCACGCACTGGCTGGGATGGCGTTGATGAGAGCGCTCGCATGAGCAGGCGCTCGCGTCTGAACCGGTCCGCCGTTGTCCGCCACTGGGCCGAGCAGAAAATCGCCGCTCGCTTGTCGGTTGGTGGCTGCGGGCAGCGCGCAGCTGGCATCGCTGAACCAGTTATAAACGGCGCTCAAGACGACGGGCGCCGAGCCGCAGGCAGCTGTGCCTGGGGCTGCGCTCAGCGCGGATCCCGAGCTCGTGAGCCGATTCACCTGGAGCGCCGCTACCGAAGCGTTGTCGGCGAGCGTCGCGTGTCGCAGTTCCAGCGTATCTGCGAGCACGGCGGCGCCCTGGTTGGGTATCAACGTGACCG
>DATHEN010000035.1:0-3131 GCA_035318565.1 Polyangiaceae bacterium | reverse complement strand
TGAACCTGACCGATGCCGGTCAGAGCTTCTTCACGCGCATGCAGACGGTGATCGCCGAGGCCGACGAAGCCACGCGCGCGGTCAGCGGCTTTGCCAGCGACCCGCGCGGCGTGGTGCGGATCACCGCGCCGCCGGGGCTCGGCGGGCGCGAGCTCCCGCGCATCGTCGCGCGTATCGTGCAGCGCTATCCCGGGCTGGTGCTCGAGCTGATGCTGACCAATCGGCTGGTCGATCTGGTCGGCGAAGGCATCGACCTGGCGATCCGCGGCGGACAGCTGGTCGATTCGTCGCTGGTCGCCCGCAAGGTCTCACGCAGCGAGATCGGCGTGTTCGCCGCCGCCTCGTATCTCGAGCGTCGCGGGCGGCCGCGACGGCCCGCCGACCTGCCGCGCCACGACTGCCTCAGCTACGGCGGGCGCGGCGGCAAGCTGCCCTGGCGGCTGCAGGGACCGGACGGCGAGAAGACCATGACGGTCTCGGGTCCGATCGTCTGCGACGACATGGGTTTCCTGCGCGCCGCCTGTGTTGAGGGGCTGGGCGTGGCGATGCTGCCGCTCGAGGTCGCCGCCGTGTCCGATGGCGGCGAGCCCGCGCTCGTGCGTGTGATGCCGCGCTACAGCTTCTCGGGCGGCGGAATGTACGTGATGTGGCCCTCGCAGAAGCTCGTCCCCGCCCGCGTTGCGGCAGTGCGTGAAGCGCTGATCGCCGAGCTGAGCGCGCTGTTCGCCGACCCCCGCTGAGGGGGCACGCAGCTCACGCATTCACGTTTCCGCTTCCTGCCCGCTTGACGGCTGCGAATCTGTGCATTACCTATTGGTTATCGAACAAAGAGGTTATGCACATGGGAGCCGCCGCAGCGCTGTCGGACGAGGAGCTGAATGCCACTTTTGCCGCGCTCGCGGATGGCACGCGGCGCGCGATCGTCGCGCGGCTCGCGATCGGTGAAGCGTCGGTGCTCGAGCTCGCGCAGCCGTTCGCGATGAGTCAGCCGGCGATCTCCAAGCACCTGAAGGTGCTGGAACGCGCGGGCTTGATCACGCGCTCGCGCGATGCGCAGCGCAGGCCGTGCCGGCTCGAGCCGCAGCGTTTGCAGCAGATGGCGGAGTGGCTGGGTGGGTACCGCAAGTTCTGGGAAGAGAGCTACGACCGCTTGGACGACTACTTGAAAGAACTACAGGCCAAACCAAAGCAGGAGAAGAACCGTGGCAAACAAGCTCGAAGTCATCGTCGATCCCAATGAGCCGACCATCGCGACTCGGCGCACGTTCAACGCTCCGCGCGAGCTGGTCTGGGAAGCCTGGACCAAGCCCGAGCACCTGAAGCGCTGGTGCGGGCCCGATAACCTGGAGTGGGTCGTGCTGGACATGGACTTCCGAGTCGGCGGCAAGTACCGCTGGGTGCAGCGCGCGCCGGACGGCAACGAGTACGCCTTTCACGGCGAGTACCGGGAGATCGTGCGCCCGACGAAGATCGTGCAGACCTTCATCTTCGAGCCCATGCCGGACGTGGTCGCGATCGACACGCTCACCCTGGAAGAGCACGACGGCAAGACCACCTGCGTCACCATGACCCTGCACTCGTCGATCGAGAACCGCGACGCCCACTTCGCCAACGGCGGCATGGAGGTGGGCATGCGCGAAGGCTACGACCGGCTGGAGAAGATCCTGGCCGAGCAGCAGCGCGGATAGCGACTGCACGATTGCGGATAGCGACTGCACGACTGCAGATGGCTACTGCACGACGACGCGGACGCGTCCGAGGTTTTGGATCCGCGCGTACGGTGTGTCCGCATCGCCCGATCGCTGCGAGCTGGCGCGCACCGCCACGCTTACGTATTACAAAGAGTTTCGTAACGACAACGGCACGATTACCGCACCGCCTGTGGCCAAGTCGTGCTTCGATCAGGTGCGCTGGACGAAGAACCATTGTTCCTATGGTAACCGCGGTTCGGAATGGGACTGGATGAACTTCTACTGGCGCCTCGATAACAAGGACAGCTATACGTTTCTGGACTTCACGAACGTGTACCAAACGGCATGCGCTGGCTCCTGCACTGGCGTCGACGTCAGGTGGTCGGCACTCCAAGCTGCCGCCGCGGCGAAGTTTGGGGCGGGCTCAAGCAAGGCTGCAGCATGGCTGAACCAAGGTCAGAACTTCCGCGTAAATCTCTAGTTTCATGCTGGAACGCATACGTGATTGTTTACTCGTAACGCTTCTCGCTGCATGCGCAGGCGAGTCGAGAGAGCCTGATCGTGTGAAGGGTGAACCAGTCGTCAATATCCGGGCTGACGCCGGCACGAAGACAGACGCTTCAGCAAACAGCCCGACGCCGATGTCTCGCGATCAAGCGGACGTCGACTGTACACATCCATCTCCTGCGCGCGCGTGTACAGATGGCATGTGCTTCGTTCCTGCCGGATGCTTCATGATGGGCACGCCAGGTGATGCGATTACGGCGGCCGCGGTCGACAATGCGCAGGTCGAGGTGCGACTTAGCCGAGGTTTCGCCATTGGCGAGACGGAGGTAACCCGCGCGCAGTGGTTTGCGCTCGGGTTGCCTGAGCCCACCGTGGACTGGAAGTCCGCTTGGAATCAGGAGGACAACACGGCACCGCCTGGTCAGGAGCTCTGTCTTGAACCACAGTGTCCTGTCGCATGGCTGAGCTTTGAGGACGCCGTCTCCTATGCCAACCTATTGTCCGAGCACCACGGGCTGCGACCCTGCTACATACTTTCGGGCTGCGTGCGCTCGCCTGGGGACAACATGCGTTGCGCTTCCGTACGGATCGACGCACCTACACCCTACGAGTGCGAGGGGTATCGATTGCCAACCGAGGCAGAGTGGGAGTACGCAGCGCGCGCGGGTACTTCTACGGATGTCTATTCCGGAAATCTCGACCGCACGATCAACAGCGACTCAGATGATTGTCCTCTAGATCGAAATCTCGATCGCATCGCATGGTACTGCGCAAACTCTGGCTCGACGGTGCGCGTTGCCGGAGCAGGTCGCCCGCATGCGGTGGCTCAGAAGGAGCCCAACGGGCTCGGTCTGTTCGACGTCTCCGGTAACCTGTTCGAGTGGACGAACGATCGCTATGATCCCCGAGGATACGGCGCTGACCCACTACTCG
>DATHEN010000034.1:0-3295 GCA_035318565.1 Polyangiaceae bacterium | reverse complement strand
CGGCGGGTCTTCCGGCGGCGGCAAGTCGGACAACGGGGTCATGTACGGCTCGCGTGCGAGGCGGGCGAGCGCTTTCTGCACTGCGTCCACGTGCGCGAGATCCGCGCCGTGCAGTACCGGCCTGCCCGCGGCGTTGAACAGCGTGAACTGGGGCGCGACCTTGTATCTGCGCACGCCCAGCTGCGCCAGTTGCTCGCTGAACAGGGGCAGCTCCGGATGCGGAGAGGTGATTCGCACCGGCTCGAACATTCCTTTGTAGAGCCGCGCAAACTGGACGAAGTCGTCGTGATCGCTGTCGAGCATGAGCGCGTAGAAGTGGAACTCCACGAGATCACCAAGCTGGACGGCCGTCATGCTCAACTCATCGAGGAAGGACATGCAGGGGGCACAACCAGCGTCATACTCGATCACCGCGACCAGGTGACCGCGACCGCCGGCGATCTCCGCGGCCACTTTGTCTACGGGCAGGACGCGCGGTTTCCACGACGGCGACAGCGGCGGCACGGGAGTGATCGCGGTCGTGTCGTTCGGCGCGGCCGCCGCTGTCGGATCGGTCGGCTGAGCCGGCTGTGGAGCAACGGTCGCGTTGCGTGCGCCAAGCTTGTCCAGCTGCGCCAGGTAATCGATCGCCTTGGGTTTGGCCGCTTGCTCGGGCAGCGGCGCGGCCTCGCGCGCTTTGGACCTGCGCGGCTGCTGGGGCGAGGGCACGCCGCGCACGGCCAGCGAGTACTCGCCTTTCGGCAGCTGAATGTCCGCTTGAAGGAATTGCAGCTCGATGCACTCGGCCGCGGCGCTGTCCGGGGTTCCGGCGCCGGCGCGCGCGATCTTGCCGTCCGGCAACACCGAAAGCCGAGCGGAGAAGGTTCGTCGCCCGCACTTGCTCGCCTCGACCATCGCGCGGCTCAGAGGCTGCGCTAGCTCTAACCACGGTGGAGCGTTACCCGAGCTGTACACGAGACTGATCTTTCCCGGCGCGATGATGACGTCACCGCATTTGGGGAGGCAGTCGTTGAGGACACCCGCGCACGTCGTGTAGCACGGAGACGTCACCGCGCGGGTGCCACACGAGGCCGCGCAACGCTCGACCTGGCTGGCGCAGCGACGCGCACACGAGTTGTCCCAGCCGCTGCCCATGCTCGCGCCGCCGCTGAGCAGTGGTGAGCTCCACACCGAGTACAGCAACGCGCCGAACATGATGATGCCGGCGGCAGCGATGACCTGGTTGTTCCAGCGCGGCCGCACGTGCGGTTGGACGGCGGCTCCGACCGCTGTGGGTCCCGTCGCGAGCCGCCGGCACAACGGGCAGCCGTCGTGGAGCTCCGGGTTGTACCGCAACCCGTGGGTCGCGCAGGTCTCCATGGCCATCCTCCCCCTTTCGCATGGTCGCATGACTGGCACGAACTTCGAACCAGCAGGGGATACAGCTGCAATCGCTTCTGACCGTTGTCGGCAGCGGTGCGGCTACCTTACGATCGATGTGCTTGACTCCCGAAGCACCTCCCACATGTCCAAATTGTGAGCGGATGCGTGACGCCGCCGGCGCCGAACGCTGTCCCGGTTGTTCCGGGCTGTGGGTCGTCGCCGGGCGCTATGAGCTCGGCTCCGTATTGGGACGAGGCGGGACGGCCACCGTCTTTGCAGGGCATGACCGGCAGTCGGGCGAGGCAATCGCGATCAAGGTGCTCACGGTCAGCGACCACCGGGACTGGAAGGCGCTCGAGCTATTCGAGCGGGGAACCGCGATCCTGCGCGGGCTCGCGCACCCAGGCTTTCCGCGCATCCACGCGTTCGTGAAGGACGGCCTGCGCGCGTACCAAGTGCGCCAGTATTACGGGGCCGGAAGCCTCGAGCAGCTCGTGCACGGAGGGCTGCGTCTCGATCGCAGGCGCGTGCATTTCTTGCTCAAGGCGCTGCTCGAGCTGTTGGACCATCTGCACACACGCACGCCGGCCGTGCTGCACCGTGACGTCAAGCCGGCGAACATCGTGTTCGCAAGCAAAAGCCCGCTACAGCCCGTGCTGGTCGACTTCGATGCCGCCGCCGCGCACGGTCCGGCGGGCAGCGGGACCACGATCGTGGTGAGCCCCGGTTACAGCGCGCCCGAGCAGCTCGCCGGCGATGGGCAGCCGGCGTCCGATCTGTACAGCTTGGGCATGACCATGCTCTTCGTGCTCACGGGCCGCGCGCCGCTCGAGCTGCCGCGCAAGGACGGCAAGCCCGACCTCTGCGGCGTGCTCGCCGGACTCGAGCCCGCCACCCGTCTCGTGATCGAGCGCCTGTGCGCGATCGATCTCGACACACGTTACCGCAGCGCACGCGACGCACTGCGCGAGCTCGCCGGCCTGCTAGCGCCCGTCAAGGCCCAGACCGAGCCGAGCGCATGGCTGCTCAAGCTCGAGGCCGGCGGCGCGAGCCTGTTCCGAATCGCCGTGGGCGTGCTGCTCGGCTTGGTCGTGATCTGGCTCGTGTTCTCCGTGCGCGCACTGAACGGCACCGCCGGAGACACGACTCAGCGACGCGGGATGGGTAGTCACCGCTAAGGCAAGCTCGGGTCGCTCAACGCCCGATCGTCCGAGCCGCGGGGCGGTCACACGCGCTTGTGCATCTCGTCCACGACTATCGCGTCCTCGACCGCACCCATCGTCGAGGCGAGCTGCTTGGCCCGGGCGCCGCCGTCGGCCAAGCCTAACTTCTGCTTCAGCTCGAGCAGGCGAGCATCGGCTGCGCCGCGCTGCTCGAGCGCCTTGAACTCTTGTTCGAGGTCGTTGCCTTTGAGCTCATCGGCGAGCTCCGCCTGCGCGCTGGTCTGGCGCTCCATGTCGGCGATCTTCGCTTCCATGCGCTCGAAGGTCGCGGCTGCGGTCTTGTCCCCCACGCCCGCCATGGTGTCGTGAATCTGCCGCTGCGCCTGCGCGCGGGTGGCGCGCGCGAGCAGTACGTTCTTGCGGCGCTTGAGCTCCTCGACCTGGTCGTACAGCTTGCGCAGTCCATCCTTGAGCCCGTCGGTGCCGGTCAGGTGCTGCTTCCAGGCGACGTGCAAGGTCTGCGCTTGCTGTGCGTGCTCGCTCTGGCGCAGCAGCGCCTGCTTGGCCATGTCCTCGCGGCCCTCCTTGAGTGCGAGCACTGCCCGGTTCTCCCAGTCGGCCGCCAGCTTGTGCTCGCGCTGCAGCTCGTCCTTGAGCTTCTTTTCGTCCGCAATCGCAGCGGCGACGCGCTCCTTCGTCTTGGCGAGCTGCTCGTGCATGTCCGAGAGCGCTTGCTCGATCATCTTCGCCGGGTCCTCGCCGCGCCCGAT
>DATHEN010000033.1:0-2703 GCA_035318565.1 Polyangiaceae bacterium | reverse complement strand
TTCGTGCGCCTTCGGCCGGAGCGATGCGGCCGCAGCGCGCACGCGTTGCCACCACGCCGCAGCGCTCTCCGCGGTCCACTCTTCGCGACAGACCAGTGTGCGCAAAGTGGAACACACCTCGAACGCGGTTTGGGGCCGCTGTGAAGGGTCCTTGGCCAGGCAGCCGAGCAGCAATGCTTCGAGCTCGGCGGGCACAGGCTGTCCGAGACGCAGCGAGGGTGGAACCGGAGCCGTGTGCAGATGATGCGCGCACACCTGGACGACGGTTGCGCCCTCGAAGACGTGCTCGCCGGTGAGCAGGAAGTATCCGAGCGCGCCGAGCGAGTACAGGTCGCTGCGCGCATCCACGGCTCCGGGACGCGCAATGGCTTCGGGCGCCAAATACAGCGGCGTGCCCATCACGGTGTCCACCGCGCTCAGCGCGGGAGCCTCTGCACGCACGTCCTTCACGAGACCGAAATCAACGACCTTGGCCACGCCGGGCATGCCACCGCGCTCACACAAGAGGACATTGGCGGGCTTTACGTCGCGGTGGATCAGACCTGCAGCGTGCGCTTCGGCGAGCGCTCCGGCGATCTGCTCGAGCAAGTGCGCGACGCAACCGGGGGGCTGCGGACCGTCGCGGTCCACGAGCTCCTCGAGATCGAGCCCGTCCAAGAACTCCATGGCGTAGTAGAAGACGCCGTCCGGCGTGCGGCCGTAGTCGTAGATGGCGATGGTGTTCGGGTGCGTCAGCAAACTCGTGAGCTGCACTTCGCGCTCGAAGCGCGCGAGATTTTCGACGCCTGCGCGCTCGGGCGGCAGCAGCTTGATGGCCGTGGGGCGCCGCAACATCGCGTGCCGCGCGCGGTAGACGATACCCATACCGCCTTCACCGATTTTCTCTTCGAGCGTGTACTGGCCGAGCTCCGTCGCTTCGCGCACCCGCTGTCGCAACCCGAAAATCGTGTACGAAGCGAGGGTCGACATCCCGATGCTGGCCATGCACCACGCCCCGGCCAGGAGCGTAAAAAACCAAGCGGGCGGCAGCGCGGGACTCGGGTGGTGCACGTAGAAGGCGTACGTGCCCGAGATGAACGGCAGCACGATGGCGAGACCGACGATCAGCGTGCGCCGCGGAGTGCTCGGAACGATCACGGCGCGGGCCATGAGCAGATGGGCGATCGCAATCGTGCCGAGCAGCTCGGGCCGCAGATGGAGCGGCGCCAGAGCCAGAATGCTGGTCACGACCAGCGTCGGTAAGATGGAGGCGACACTCTCGAGCCAGCGCAACTCGCGCTCCGAGCGCTGACCGCGCCGCGCGCGCAACCAGACGGCGCCGAAGCCGGCTGCCGCCGTGAACTGAATGATACCGATGAGGTCGCTGTGGCGTCCGCCGAGCACCAGGTGCCCGCGCGCGCCCGTGATTTGCCCCATCAAGAAGAAGCCCAGGGCCAGTGTGCCGAAGACCCTGGCGAACAGCGCCACCCGCTCCTGCAGAAAAGCCCGCGCAGAAGCCGAATCGAGCGGGGCGCTCGGGAGAGCGCGCGCGGCCGGCGTTTCGGCGGGCATGGAGCTCGAAGTCGTAATGAGCGATTGCTACCGGTACGCCCGGCGCGCGGCAAGCGAGGCGCCCATCACTGGGGCCGAGGGTTGGCCTCGAAGAACTGCCAGGCCAGCTCGCTGGCGACGAAGCTCTGGCTCTGAAAGCCGTCTGCCGGACACTGCACGACGGGTTCTTTGGCGACCCCTCCGGGCCAGCTGTGACCACCGCCCTCGACGGCGCAGAGCACCACCGGCGCCTGACAGCCTGCGTACGCCGTGCAGTGTCCGTCCCCCTGCTCGAAGTACGTCGTGGTGTTCGAAGCGCAGGCGTTGCGCGTGCGCCAGACGTTCATCGTGTCTGGAACGGAGGTGAAGGGAACACCGGCTGGACCGCAACCCATGCCACCATTCCAGGGCACGTGACCGTCACTCGTACCGTGGATGTGAAGCACCGGCACCGGACGCGCAGCCTGGCACGACGAGCCGAGCGTACCCGCAACCGGCGCAAATGCGGCGATGCGATCGGAGAGCTCGCAGGCAAGCCGATGCGTGAGCATGCCGCCATTGGACATGCCCGTCGCGAACACCCGGCGTTTGTCCGTACACAGCTCGCCCTCCAGGTGATCGAGCAGCGCGGCGATGAAGCCGACGTCGTCGACGCCGTCCGCGACGGCTCTGCCGCAGCACTGGCCAGCGTTCCACGTGCGGAGCGCGCCCGTGCCATCGGGATACACCGTGATGAAGCCTTCACGATCGGCGATCGGGTCCATGCGCGCAGACTGCATTTGCAGCTGCTCGCCGCTGCCGCCACCGCCGTGAAGCATCAGTACCACCGGCGCGGGTTGGCCCTTGCGATAGCCGGGCGGCACGTGCACGCGAAACGTACGCTGTACCGAACCCACCGTCAGGGAACCGGCGCTGGTGCCGGCGGGGTACGTACTGCCCTCTCCTTCGCAACCGGCGCTCGGCTGGCTCGGGCCCGTGTCGTCGCAACCCACGCTGGCAATGGGCCCAACGACGCACAGGCAGGCCAAGCAGGCTTTCAGGCCGGAAACAGGCGAGCTGACCCACATGTTGTCCGTGAGTTTAGCTCGAAACCGTGAGAAACGCGCGCGCCTATGGCCTGTCCCTGAATTGGTCCCCCGTGAACGTGAATGTGAACGTCTGAGCATTCATCAC
>DATHEN010000032.1:0-4902 GCA_035318565.1 Polyangiaceae bacterium | reverse complement strand
TTTACACGGAGAGTGACGAGCTGACGATGCCCTGCGGAATTTGCCGGCAAGTGCTGCACGAGTTCGCGGAGGACGCAGACGTCATCGTGGCCAACGCGCGGCGTTCGCGGGTGGTGCCGTTCGCGGCTCTGCTGCCCGAACCGTTCATCCTCGAGCGATGAGCGCTCGCGCGGTGAAAGCGCCGCTCGGTACGCAATCCGGAGAAGTGTTGCTGCGCGGCGCGACGCTCGTGACGTGCGACCGAGCGGACACTGTCCTGCGGGGCGACGTGCTGATCCGAGACGGCCGACTCGCGGCGATCGGACGGGTTCGCGCCCGCGCCGGCGCTTCGATCATCGACGCGCGCGATCGCATCATTTTGCCGGGCCTGGTGATGGCACACATTCACCTGTGCCAGACCCTGATGCGCGGCATGGCCGACGACTTGCCGCTGCTGGATTGGCTGCGCCGGCGCATCTGGCCGCTCGAGGCCGCTCACGACGACGCTTCGCTGCGCTCGAGCGCGGAGCTCGGGCTGGCCGAGCTGATCTCCGCGGGCACGACGGCCATCTTGGACCTCGGTACTCGGCACAATCACGACGTGGTCTTCGATGCCTGCGTGCGCGCCGGCGTGCGAGTTGCGGGCGGCAAATCCTTGATGGACAGCGGCTCGGGTCTGCCACGCGGGTTACGTCAGTCGCTCACAGACAATCTGCGCGACGGCGAGCGGCTCGAGCGCAGCTGGAGCGCACACCCGTCGGGACGGATTCGCTACGCGTGGATCCCGCGCTTCGTGCTCTCGTGTTCGGAGGCGCTCGTGAGAGGCGCCCTCGAGCGCGCCGCCGACGGCGGCAGCTTGTTTCACACACACGCGTCCGAACACGCGAGCGAGCGCCGTGCCGTGCGCGAGCAGTTCGGCGTCGATGACGTCGCGCTGTTGCGCCGCTGGGGCGCGCGCGGTCCGCGCGTCTCCTTCGCGCACGGCGTGCAGCTCACGAACGCGCAAATCGCGCAGCTCGCAGCGGACGGCACGCAGATCGTGTCCTGCCCCAGCGCGAACTTGAAGCTCGGAAGCGGCGTGGCACGCCTTTCGGTCATGCAAGCCGCCGGGGTCAGCGTGGGGCTGGGCGCCGACGGCGCACCCTGCAACAACAATCTCGATCCCTGGATCGAGATACGGCACGCCGCGCTGCTCGCGAACGCACGAAGCGGACCGGGAACGCTACCGGCTCGTAGCGTGCTGCGCATGGCAACGATCAACGGAGCTCGCGTGCTCGGCCTCGACGACCAGATCGGCTCGCTCGAAGTCGGCAAACAGGCCGACCTCGTCGTGGTTCGCAGCGATGGCCCGCACGTCGCACCGGCCACGGATCCGATCGCCACACTGGTGTACGCAACCCAGGCGCGCGACGTGGAACACGTGTTCGTAGCCGGCCGATGCCTGGTCCGGGCCGGCGAGCTCATCCCCTTCGAGAGCGCGCGCGTGGTTCACGAAGCACGAAGTCAGGCCCAGCGGCTACGGCGGCGAGCCGCCATCTGACCCGGCGACGGGCCCGAGGAGTGCGGAGATCGCACAGCTTCTTCGTGCGGGTTTCGAGCCCCGGCATCGCCGGCCTCGGCTGTCGGTGTGCCGGGTCCCCCGCCCGAGCTATGCTTTCGGCTCGACAGTGAGCGTCTCGCGCCTTCTCCCCGGCAATCCGCCAGAGCTCGTGGTTTACGACAAACCACAACGCTGTCCTTACCTGCAAGATCGAGTCGCGCGCATGCCGCTGCGGCTTCCGGCGCGTCCACTCGATCGACAAGAGCTCGACGAGCGTCTCAAAGCGGGCGACCGGCGGCAGGGCTTCGTGCTGTACCGAACCTCGTGTCCCACGTGCACCGCGTGTGAGCCGATCCGTCTGGATGTGCAACGCTGGCAACCGTCCCGCAGCCAGCGGCGCGCGTACACGCGAGGCATCGAACACTTCAGCATCGAAATCGGCCCGCCCGTAATCGACGCGACTCGAGTCGGTTTGTACAACCTGCACAAGTACGGACGCGGCCTCGGTGATGGACAGGCGGCTATCGATTCCGACGGCTATCGCGAGTTTCTGGTTCACACCTGCTGCGACAGCTTCGAGCTGCGCTACCGCGTGAATGGTGAGCTGATCGGCATCGCCATCGTGGACCGTGCAGCGCGTTCTCTGTCTGCGGTGTACTGCTACTACGACCCGAGCTACACGAAGCTCAGCATCGGCACCTTCTCCATCATGAAACAGGTGGAGCTCTGCAGAACCTGGGGTCTTCGTCACTTGTACCTGGGCCTGTACATCTCGGAATGCGAGAAGATGGCGTACAAGGCCACGTACCTTCCGCACGAGCGCCTGGTCGACGGCGCTTGGACGGAGTTCGACCGCCTCTAATACTACTGCGACGGACTTTGCAGGATTTGTCGCAGTAGTACTTAGGCGACGAGCCCTTCCCGGGGCGCGCGCCGCAGGGCAGGCAAGAGCGCGAGCACGGCACACACCGCCAGGCCGACGAGCACTGGAAATAAGGCATCCCAACCGAAGCGCTGCGTGAGCCAGGGTACTGCGAAGCCTTCCAGGATCCCGCCGATCGAGCCCACGCCGTTCACGAAGCCCGTCGCCGTCGCTGCCGCGTGACGGCCTCCGGCGTCCTGCGCCGCAGCGCCCGATATCAATGAATCGGGCCCGAACAGCGCAGCACCGACGAGCGCCAAGATCAAGACGTTGGTGAGCATGCCGTGCGCTGCGTACCAGCCGTAAAGAAGCAGCAACAGCGCCAGCGCACCGAGCCAGGTCGCCGCCAGCAGCGAGCGTGAGAAGCGCGCGATGCGATCGGATAGAATTCCGATCGCGATCACGCCGGCAATGCCGCCCGCTTCGAAGGCCGTCGAAGCGTAGGCCGCGTGATCCTCCGCGTAGCCAAGGCGCTTCGTCAGGTAGTACGGAAGCCAGAACAGCAGCGCGTAGCGGATGAACTTGATGAAAAAATAACTCGCAGCGTAAAACCAGAGCAGCGGGTTTCGCAGCACGGCCCTCTGCGCAGCCTTGCGCAGAGACGCCTCACTGCTCACCGAGTCCGGCGAAAGCAACGCCGCCGGCGCCGTGCTCGAGCCGGGCAAGAACGCGCCCGCGCGCGCTGCGCTGCGCGGTGGAATTTTCAAGAAAAGGAGCACCAGCACGGCAACCCCGGCGATGATGATCGCCGGGACCCAAAACGCGCTGCGCCATCCGTAGCGCACCAGCAGCCAGCCAGCGATCACGGACGCGGCGATACCGCCGACCTGATAGCACGTCGCCCAGAAGGCCATGACCGTGCCGCGATTCCGCGGCGTGGTCCACTCCGCCATCGCGCGTGTGGTGCCGGGCCAGCCGCTCGATTGCGCGTAGCCGTTCACTGCGAAACAGATCAGGAACATCGCCGCGCTGCTCACGCTGCCAAAAGCGACGCAGCAGCCAGCAGACAGCAACATGCCGTAACCGATCAGTCGGCGCGCGCCGATGCGATCGCCGAGGAGCCCGTTCGCGAACTGCCCGAGCGCGTACGTCGTCAGATAAACCGCGTCGATCGCGCCGAGCATGCGCTCGCTGACGCCGAGCTCTCTCGAGATCGAGCTTTTGGCGGCGCTAAAGCCTTTGCGTCCCGTGTAATACGTGGCGTACGCGAGCCAGGTGACGCCCCACGCCACGCGGCGGTCACGCTGCTCGGACATGCCTCACTGGGAGAGAGTGCCTCAGAACGGCCCATCAGGGAAAGAGGAGCGGCTCGAGCGCACGGACGAAGCGAGGCTTTGCGCGCAAGAGACGAGATAGTGCTAATTCTGTGACGTGCGTGTGGTCTCCCTCACCTGCTCGAATACCGAGATCGTGTGTGCCTTGGGTCGTGGGCACATGCTGGTCGGTGTCGACAACCACACCGACTACCCAGAAGACGTCATCGCCGGTTTGCCGCGCGTCGGCCCGGACTTGCAGATCGACGTCGCGGCAGTAGCCCGCCTGAAGCCGGACCTGGTGCTGGCGTCTCTCACCGTGCCCGGACACGAGCGCATCGTGGAGGAGCTCACGCGCGCCCGTTTGCCGTTCATCGCGCCGGAGCCCGTTTCACTCGAAGACGTCTACGGCGACATCCGGCGCATCGGCGCCGAGCTCGGTGCCGTTGCGCGCGCAGCAGCTCTGGTCGAGAGCATGCAGCGCGAGCTGGCCAGTGCTCCGCAACCTAGCCGAGCGCCGCGCGTGCTCGTCGAATGGTGGCCCAAGCCGGTCATCGCTCCCGGACGCCTGAGTTGGGTGGACGATCTGCTGACTTGCGCCGGCGCGGTGAACCCGCTCCACGAGGCAGCAGTAAAGAGCAAGCCGCTCACCGACGAACAAGCCTGCGAGCTCTTGCCCGACGCCATCGTGATCTCCTGGTGCGGCGTGAAGGTGCAGAAGTATCGACCCGAGGTCGTGTACCGGCGCCCCGCCTGGCAGAGCTTGCCGGCGCTCGAGCAGCGGCGCGTGTATGCCATCGCGGAGGCGTACCTCGGTCGCCCCGGCCCGCGCCTCGTCGAAGGATTTCGCGCACTGCGACGCATTGTCGATGACTTCGCGGCCAGCACGGAGAGCTGACCCCGGACACTTTGCTGTTGACGATAAACGGCCGTCGCTGTAGCAGCAGATGATATTGAAAGTGATTTTCAATATCTTCGTGTGACCTGCTCGCCGAGACCCTGCTGCAGGGATGCTCGCGTAAATCATGAAAAGGACTTATTAATATGCGCTCATCCCTCACCCGGCTTACTCGCCAGCGAGCCGCCCTCTGCGCCTCCCTGGGCCTCATCCTGACTACGGCTTTCGCTTGTGGCGACGATGACGGCGACGATGGCGCTGGCGGTAGCGCGGGACGCGGCGGTTCTTCCGGCAGCGCGGGCACATCCGG
>DATHEN010000031.1:0-5052 GCA_035318565.1 Polyangiaceae bacterium | reverse complement strand
CGCCGACGTCGAGCATCTTCAGGAGCTGCTTTGCGAGCGTGGGGCCGGCGCGCAGCTTGCCCTTGTGCAGGTGATCCTTCGCGAGCTTGCCGATGCCTTCGGTCGGCCTCACCACCATCGTGCTGATCGGCCGAAACTGGTGGCCACCACGCATGAGCGCGGCTTCGTTGAGCTTGTCCAAAAACTCTGAACCGAACCCGGCCGTTCCGCTGGACAGGATGTCGTTCAGCAGATTGACCATGCCCAAGTCGGTATCCAGATGATCGAGCAGAAGCGCGTTCATGATCTTGCCGAGCAGAAACGTCGCACCCGGCGCGGTCTGGTGCGTGGGCTTCGGATGCGCGATACCGCGCACCAGGCGTGACGTGCCGACGACCAACACGTGCGTGGCACCCAGGCGAATGGCCGGCGCAATCGGCGTATTTTGACGGACACCGCCGTCCGTGTAGAGCTGACTGCCGATCGGCACGGGCGGAAACAAAAGCGGGATCGCCGCCGAAGCCAGCGCGTGCTGCGGCCCGATGCGATCGGCGCGAATCAAAGTCCGGGGCGGCGCACGCGTGGGCAGGGCCGTGGACGGACTGGTCTGCATGAAGATCACGGTGCGGCCGGTCGAGAGCTCCGTGGCCGACACGCTGAGCGCCTTGAGCAGGCCCTTGCGCATGGTGCGCGTGATGGCGCGCCAGGGAATTTCCCTCTGCACCAGCGCGGCCATCGGCGAAACGTCGAAAATCCCGGCGCCGGCGCCGCCGCCGAGCAGCACGCGCGGCAGACTGATCGCCTGACGCAGCCCGAAGCCGAGCACGTCGTCGAGACGCATGCTGCTCCAGACGTCGACGAGCCTGCGTACGCCGAGCACCGGATCGCTCAAATGTGCCGCCAAATAAGCGCAGTTGATGGCTCCGACGCTGGTCCCGCAAAGTATGTCCACGCGGGGCGGCGCGCCACGCAGGCGCGTGAGCTCATCGAACAGGTACCAAAGCACTCCTGCTTCGTAGGCGCCGCGAGCACCACCACCGGACAAGATGATGGCCAGACGCCGGGGTCTGGGATTACCGGTCACTAGGACGATAGAGTACCTCTATCGGTTCCGGGACGCACGCTTTCCTCGCCGTCTTGCGCGCGCTTCCCGCCGGAACCCGCCGAGCTTACCCGCTCCGAGTGCTCTTCCAGCAGCGCCGCCACGTAGCGTCGACGTTTGAACATTTCACGAAGCTCGGGATCGCGGATCATCTCGACCAGGTGGTTGGCATAACGCGCAGCCCGCTGGCGCATCTCGGCCGCTTGCGGTGAGCCGGCTTGCTCGAGCGCGTCGCAACACAGCACGCGGGTAGCAAGCCCGTACTCCGAACCCTGAATCGTCTCGATGGCGCCCATGGCCGTGGTGGCAAGCAGGATTCCGGTGTGCAGCTCGCCGATGTCCACGCGCGCCGCTGCCTCGACCGCCATCGCATAGAAGTGATACGCGACGTAGGCCTGCGCTTCGGCCGCCTGGCGCGCTTCGAACGCGTACATGACGGCTCCGCCCGCGTCTTGATTGGCGCGAGCCAGCAGCGCGCGTAAAATTTTCTCGTGAACCAGATCGTAGGCGCTGCCGGTCACGGCCGTGAGCGCTCCCGCGTCGCCCACGTACGTATCGGACGCGGCGAAATCGCCGGCTTCGATCAGCACTTCTGCGGTGGAAAGCAAGGTCTCGGCGCGGGCGTCCTGATCGCCGTAGCGCTCGTGCGCGTCGCGCGCGCGTTTCAGGTACGCGAGCCCGCGCGGCACGTCTCCAAGCCGCGCGTAGCAGCGACCAATCGTGCTGAGCGTCTTGGCGATCTGAAAGCGACCGCCGATGGCCAGGTCGATGCGAATCGCATCGAGCGCGAGCGCGATCGCGTCCTCGAAACGGCCCAGCACGAACATGCCGAAGGCCAGCGAATTCTTGGCGCGTGCCTCGAATCGGCGCGCACCGACCTGGCGAAAAATCGCGATCGCCTCCGCCTGGGCGTCGACCGCCTCGTGTACGCGACCCACGCGCCGCAGCAGCGTACCGCGCGCGGTCAGCACCTCCGCCAGCAGGCGCGCAGGTACATCCGGCTCGGAGGCCGTCTTCAGCGCCCGATCACAGGCACTGAGCGCGCCCTGCATGTCGCCGAGGTCGCGCAACATTTCGGCCATCAATGCCTGCGCCTGAACTTCGAGCATGCTCGAACCGGCGACTTTGGCCACTTTTTCGGCGCGCTGCACCGAGCTCAGGCCGCGCGACAAGCGCCCTCCATCCAGCTCGAAGCGCGCCGTGCGCAAGAGCGCGGTGGCCGCCCAGTGCGGGCTTCGGCTTTGTCTCGCGAGCTGGCGCAGCGCGACCAGGTGCTTGCGTCGCTCACGCCAGCGGCCCTGAATGCGGCAGAGCGCCTCGAGCGCTTCATGCGCGTCCAGGCGGCGCAAGTCGTTCTCGGGCAAGAGCGAGAGCGCGCGCCGGAAGTAGCGGGTCGCGAGCTGCATCTGGTAGCTCTCCCGAGCGGATTGCGCCGCTTCCAGGTACAGCTCGGCGGCACGTTGCTTGTTGTTGCCGCGCGCGAGATGACGGGCCACGAGCGCCGCGGTGAGCCCCTTGGCGAGCGGCGTTTCACTGAGATACTCGCCGATGCGCCGGTGCATGGCCACCCGCGCGCCCCGTTCGAGCGCCATGTAAGCGACGTCGCGGGTGAGCGGGTGCCGCACGTCGACGGCGCCGCTCTTGATGTCGCACAGGCCGCGCGCACAGAGGCGCACCAACGCGTCGGACGCTTGTGGCTCGGCCAAGGCCAGTAGATCGGCCTCCGCGAGCGGTCCGCCGTTGACGGCCAACCACTCGACGATCGCCTGCTCCTCGCGCGGCAGCTCGTTCAAGCGGTCCGCGATCAGCTGCTCGAGCGTGGAGGGCAGCGCCAGCTGCGGTTCGCCCAGGCGCTCGACGCGCACGAGCTGCAGCTTGCCGCCCTCCCCTTCGCGAATCTCCAGATTGCCGCGTTCGAGCAGCGCGTCCACGAGCTCGAGTAAGAAGAACGGGTTGCCTCCGGCGCGCGGCAGAATGTCCGCGCACACTTGGCGCACACCTTCGCTGACTCCGAGCCGCGTCTGCAACAGGCGCAGCTGGCTCTCCTGCCCGAGCCCGCGCAGCTCGATGCGCACCATGCCCTGGATGTACGGCTCGAGGCGTTCGTCGGGGCGCGCCACGAGGATCGTCAGAATCGGCAGCGGGTCGGGCCGACGCAAGAGCTCGCTGACGAGCTCGAGGCTCGGGCGATCGCTCCACTGAATGCCCTCCACCACGACCACGAGCGGGGCTTCGATGGCCGTGCGGGCGAAGAAGCGGCGCATGCCCGAGGCGGTCAAGCGGCGGTTGTGTGCAAACTCCGCTTCGTCGGCGGCCAACGCCAAACTTCCGGTCGCGAGCTCGGCCAAGCGCTGCACCACCTCGTGTCCGCTCTTTCCTGCTGCGAATTCACCGAGCCGCTCCGCGATCACCTGCTTGACGTGATCGAGCGGTTGATCCGCCGGCAAACCCACGAGCTCGCGCACCCAGTCGGCGATGCTGGCGAACGGCAGCTCGCTGCGCGCCGGGGAGCATTCGACCCGGAGCACCCGAGCATCCGGCGGCAACTCGGACAAGAAGGTGAGCACCAGCGCGGTCTTGCCGATGCCCATTTCGCCGAACACCACGCGCGCCGTGTTCATCCCGAAGCCGCCGTTCGGGCCGGGCGTGAGCGCTTGATGATACGCGGCGTGCAAGTCGGCGAGCTCCGCGTCGCGCCCGATCAGATCATTCGGAACGAGCGCGAGCTGCTGCAGCTTTTCTTCGCGGGTCAAGGGCCGCGAGAGCGCGTAGATGCGCATGTTCTGCGGCAGATTGCGCGCCGTCGCATCCTCGATTTCGATGATCGGCGCGTCGCCCCAGATGAAATCGCGCCGTACCATGCGATACAAACCGCCGGCCACCCAGGTTGCGCCGGAGGGCGCCTGATCGCCCAACATCTCCGCCAGGTAGTTGGCGGGCTCTTCCAACGTGTGATCGATCAGGTGCCCCGATTTGTCGCGGCGGCCGGCCGCCACACCGCGCACGATGCCGACGCTCGCCAAAAGCTCGACGGGCATGTCGTCGCACGCGCCATGAATGGCCTCGTGAACGTCGATCGCCAACCAGGCGGCGTCCGCCGAAGCGCGCGACGGGTTGACCGTCAACCCTATGACAGCGCGCGCTGCGCCGCTGATACTCGCGGCGCCCGCCGCCGCCGGCACGTGCCGCTCCTCCCACGACCAGCGCGCGCCGCGTTTGAAGGCGATCTCGCCGAGCGTGGTGCGCAGCCGTTCGATGAAATGTAGCGCGGCCTGCGCGCCCACCGCGCTCTCCAGGGCTTCGAGCCCGTGCAGGCGCAAAGTCACGACCGCGACGTGCCGTACCTCGCGCCCGCTTTGATCGCGCACGCGCTGCGCCACCGACGGTTTGCCCGGTCCGGTTTGCTCGTCGGCCGTGCGCTCGCGATCAGCGCGCCCTTCCAGCTGCAGGCTTTCGCGCGCTTCACCGAGGACTTCGTACGCGAACTGCGTGCTGGCCATGCTGCCCGGTTCGCGTCCGGGCGAGGTGTGCTCACGGCTGACCAGCTGAGCGATGATCGTCTCGAGCACGTGCGAGTCGACGAGCTGCTGCTTCTGGAACAGCACGCGCGTGATGGCCGCCGCCATTTCTCTGGCGCTCTGGAAGCGTTCGCTCGCGGATTTCGCCAGCGATCGCATGACGATCGCCTCGAGCTCGGGCGGGATCTCGCGGGCGAAAGTGCTTGGAGGCTCCACGGCCCCCGCGCGCACCACTTCCATCAGCTCGGGACCCTCTGCCGCGCCGTGCAGCGGGCGCCCGGTGAGTATTTCGTGAAAGACGACGCCCAGCGAATAGATGTCCGTACGCCGGTCGACCTTTTCACCGCGCGCTTGCTCGGGCGACATGTAGCCGGTCTTGCCCTTGAGCACGCCCGGCTCCTCACGAAACAGATTGGCCGTGGCGATGCCGAAGTCTGCGACTTTGACGGCGCC
>DATHEN010000030.1:0-5610 GCA_035318565.1 Polyangiaceae bacterium | reverse complement strand
ATCCTCTTGCTTCACGATGCCGTCGAACTCTTTTTGCGCGGTTTGCGCCTTGTCGAGGTTGTTCGTCTCCACGGCCTCGGCGACCTGGCGCGCCGTGTCGGCCGCTTTCTTCGCCATGGCCTGGTAGTCGTCCGCGTGCTTCTTGAGGTCCGGCGTGGTGACGCCGAGCGCGGCCACGTCGGTGGCCAGCTTGTCGTACAGACCCGCGAGCTTCTTCATGTCCTGGGCGGCCGCTTTTTGGTCGGTGCCCTTGGTGTTCGTGTGCTTCTCGATTTCCTTCAGCGACGTGTTCACTTTCTCGATGAAAGCGTTGCATTCCGTCGTTTTCTTCATCTTGCCGCAGCCGGCAAGCGGCAGGCATAGCATCGCGAGCACGAACGCATAACAACGGGGGCGCATGTGTAGTTCTCCTTAAGACGTTCAGCTCTATCGAGCGCGTTAGCTTATCCCGGCCTACCCTGCCATCAAAGCTTGTCTGTCAGCTTCTGAGCCTGCAGCGCTTCGACGACCAGCCGCACGTCCTGAGCACGATCGCGCGGAATCACCAGCAGCGCGTCGTCCGTCTCGATCACGCACAAATCATTGACACCGACCAGCGCGAGCACTCGCTTTTTGCCGTCCGTGCGTAGATCTCGCACGAGATTGCCGGTGGCGTCTACCAGCACCGCCGCGCGGTCACCGCCGTTGCTCTGCGCGTCTTTTTCGGAGAGTTCCCAGGCGCTCTGCCAGCTGCCCAAATCACTCCAGCCGAAATCGGCGGGCACGACGTGCAGAGGCGAGGTTTTTTCCATGATGCCATAGTCGATGCTCACCGACTTCGTGGTTTCGAACACCTCGCGCGTAGCATCGCGCTCGGTGTCCGCGTCGCGTTCGGACGCGCTCGCGATGCGGCGCAGCCCCTGCGCCAGATCGGGCATGTGCTCGTCGATGCGCTCGAGCATGGTGCTCGCTCGGAAGAAGAACATGCCGCTGTTCCAGAAATGCTTGCCGCTCGCCACGTACTCTCGGGCACGGTTCAAATCGGGCTTCTCCTCGAAGCGCTGCACACGACGCACGCCCGACTTCACCCGAGCGCCGGCCTCGATGTAGCCGTAGCCCGTCTCGGGGCGGTTCGGCGTAATGCCGATGGTCGTGATGACGCCCTGGGCAGCCGACTCGATGGCGAGCTCTACCGCGTCACGGAACGCCGCCGCGTTGGCGATGTGATGATCGCTCGGCAACACCATGACGATGGCCTCCGGGTCGCGGCGCGCCACCACGCTGCTCGCCCAGCCGATACACGGCGCCGTGTTGCGCGCCACCGGTTCACCCAAGAAAGCGTCATCCGGAAGCTGCGGAAGCGCGCGACGCGTGGCATCGAGCAGGTGCGCGCCCGTCGCGATCAACACCCGCTCTGCCGAACAGAACGGCTCGACCCGGCGCACCGTTGCTGCGATCAGGCTCTCGTCGCGATCGGGGCCAATTGCCAGGAGCTGCTTCGGCAAGGCGCGCCGCGACGCGGGCCAAAATCGCGTGCCGCTGCCACCGGCCAGGATGACGGCGTAAACATGCGAATGCTGACTGTTCGAGGCTTGTTTTTCGGAGTTCACGGGCCGATCAAACCGTGAACCGTAGCCACTTGGAAGCTATTTCTACGCAGGGCGCGCCGGTCAGCCTGCGGAACCCGGCCAGGCGCGCGCCATGGTCAGCGTGGCCAGCGCCAGGGGTAGCACCCAGAGCGCGAACAACGCGAAGTAGCCGCGCACGACTACTCGCCGCAGCAGAAGCAATGCTGCAATGCCGACCCCGAACGCCACCGCCGCCCCGATCGCGGCGATGCCGAGCTCGTGTGCCTGGGCTTTCGGCGCCTCCAGGAGGATTGCACCGAGCACCGCCGGCAGCGACATGAGCATGGACAGCTCGAACGCGCGATCCGGTTTGATGCCGAGCCACAGCGCCATCGCAATGGTCGCACCGCTACGTGAAAATCCAGGGAGAACGGCAAGCCCCTGTGCCACGCCGATCATCAAGGCGCCCAGCGCCGTCGGGCTCTCGCGATCCCCGGGCTTCGCCCAGCGTGTCGAAATCAACACGGCGCTCGTCAGCAAGAAGCCGAGGCCGAGCGCGAGCGGCGAGCTCGTCCAGCGCTCGACGGCGTTGCGCAGCGCGAGGCCAATGGCAGCGGTGGGAATCGATGCCAGGATCACCATGCCGGCATCCCGCCCGCCGGGTGTGCTCTTGAAACGGCTCGGCTCGACGCAAGCACGCAGCCCTTCTTGCACTGCAGAAGCCACGCGCTGGCGCAACACCAAGGCGGTTGCCAAAAGCGTTCCCGCATGCAGCAGCACGTTGAGCGTGAGGCCAGTGCCCTCGATGCCGAACAAGATTTCCGCCAGAGCCAGATGACCGTCGCTCGAGATGGGTAAAAACTCGGTCACGCCCTGCAATGCGCCCAGAAAGGCAATTTCCAATACCGGCGGCTCCATCGCCCGAAACCTTTACAGCGCTTTCGCAGTGCGCGCCCAGTGCCTTTCGCGCCACCCCCGGCATCGAGCGGCTAAATCGCAGTGATTGCGCTACGGCAAGACGCCCGAACCCGTTCACAACGCCTTCAAGGTTTCCTCGAGCAGCTCCTCGAGCTCGCGCTGGCTCACCACGCTCGAGCGCACCGCTGCGATCTGGCCTCGACGGTCGATGAGCACGAGCGTGGGCAGGACTTCGACGTCGTACGCCTGCGTAACGTGGCGGGTCTCGTCGAACACGGACGTGTAAGCCAGAGTGCGGCTGCGCAGGAACCCGAGCGCGTCCTCACGTTCGTCTCCAGTGTTCACGCCCACGATCACCACACCGCGTTTTCGGAGTGGTTCGGCCAGACGATCGAGTATCGCCATTTGTTCCCGGCACGGCCTGCACCAGCTCGCCCAGAAGTCCAAGATCACGGCCTTACCCTTGAGATCGAGCAACGCCAAACGATTGCCCGATTCTTCCGTATCGAGCACGGGCAACGTGAACGTGGGCGCCGGCACACCGACCAGCTTGGCCTGACTCGGACGAAATCTGGGCAGGATGAACAGGCCGAAGATCACGCTCGAGAGCAGCAAGACGGCAATCGAGGCCCAAGCGGGCGTCGCGCTGCGAGTCGGCTTTTCATTCATCGCGGTCACCGGCTCTTCGCTGGATCGCTCTCGAGCAGCGACTCGTGAAAACGGCCCGAAGAAATCGGCGCTAGATCTCGCGACACGAGCGCAGCTTGCGCAGCCTTGCTGCCCACGGCGGGGAGTCGCAAACGAATGCGCGCGCCACCGAGCGGGCTCGTTTCCGCCGCGATGCTGCCCGCGTGTTCGACGATGATTTTTTTCACGATCGCCAGACCGAGACCGGTTCCGTAGTTTTTGGTGGTCACGTACGGATCGAACACGGACTGCCGCATCTCCGCTGGAATGCCCGGACCATCGTCGTCGATGTCGAGCACCCAAAAATCTCCCTGACGCGTCAAGCGCACGACGATACGCCCGCTCGGCTTGCCCGCGCTGTCGATGGCTTGCTGCGCGTTGCGGGTCAAGTTGATGAGCGCCCGCGCGAACATCTGCCGATCGAGGTAGACGTTCGCCGCTTCTTCGGGAACATCGAACTCGAGCCCGATCTGAACCTCGGACTGGGCCTGCCCGCTCTCCAGGCCTCGCGCCGCGTCCACCGCGTGATCGAGCAGTGACTGGCGTGCGGCCTGCTCCCGCAGAAACTCAGCGAGATCCTCCGTATCCAGACTGGCCTGGGGCAGCCGCGCGAAGTCGGAGAACTCACTCACCAGACGCCGCAACGTGGCCACCTCGTCCTCGACGATTTCGCGCGTGGTTTCGAGCAGCTTCTCGAAAGTGGCGTCTGCTCCCGAGTAGCGGCGCTGGATTTCCTGCACGGCTAGTTGGATCGGCGTGAGCGGATTCTTGATCTCGTGCGCGAGCCGGCGCGCCATCTCCTGCCACGCGCCGATGCGCTGCAGATATTCGATGCGCGCTCGGCTGGTCTCCACCTCACCGAGCATGCGGTTGAACTCGCGCGCGAGATCCGCAATCTCGTCGTTGCCGCTCTCCGGCACGCGGATGCTGAGGTCCCCCGCCCCGACCCGCTTGGTGGCATCCGCCAACTCGGCGATGCGCGACGATACGCCACGCGCAAACAAGCTACCCACGCCGATCGCACCCAGGATCGTGATGCCGAGCAGCGCCGTGAACGCGTACATCGAGGCGCGTTCTGCCGAGGCACGACTACGCTCGATCTGCCGGTACGTATCGACGAACTCACTCATTCCCGCCAGCTCTTCGAAGCGCGCTTTATCGGCTGCGAAGACGGCAATCACGCGCGGCCCCTCGGGCAGCTCTTGCTCTTCCTCTTCTTCGTCCGCAGGGTCGACCTGTTCGGACGGTTTGACGAGCTGCGCGGAGTCGCTCAGCGAGCGGGGCACCTCGAGGCGGTTCTCTCGCTTGACGTCGAGCGGCGCCTTGCGCTTCACGTTCCCTAGTTCTTCGTCCGAGGCTCCGACCACGCTGAGCGACACCAGGTTCGGATACGCCGGGAACACACGCTCGAGCGCCTTCTGAACGCCGGCGGCGTCGCCGGCCAGCGCGGCTTGGCGCAGCGGCGCGTCGGCCGCTATGGCGCTGGCCTCGTAGCGCATGGCGCTTTTTACGGCTCTCGCTAGCTCTTGGTACAGGTCCAGAGACTGATCCAGGCGCGTACCGAGCTCGGGCGTGAAGAAGCGCTCGGACGTCTGCCGCACCATGCTCTCGGCGATGAAGATGGCGACGATCACCGGAATCAGCGCCGTGGCCACGATCGCCGCTGCGAGCCGGCGACGAATACGCTGGCCCGCGGGCGGACTCGGCGGCGTGGGTTCGGGCGTCACGGGTAGGACTCGGTCACTCGAACAGCTTCCGTAGCACGGCGAGCGGATCGAACCCCAGAAGCTCTCGAATGTTGCTATCGAAGACGGGCAACCGCTCCATGCGCTCGCGCGCGGGCGCTGCTGACCCTGTTGGACTGGGCCAGTAACGGGCTCCGAAACGACCCGCGATCTTCTGCGCTGCGATCACCGCCGCGCGACCCAGATCGAATCCGAGTGGGATGGCCACCGCCGACGCGAACGGTGAAAGGATGATCTCTCGCGAAGCAACCGCTTCGGCCCACGCGCCAGGGCCGCCGTCTTCAGCCAAGTTGCGGAAGGTTTGGTATTCGCCGAAGCAGCCGAACGAAAGCGGCGCGACGCGTTGCTCTACGGCCGCGGCCAGGTGCCGGTAGTCGCGCGTCCAGTCACCCGAAACCAGGCCCATGTCCCGCCGGAGCTCGTCGGGCCCGAGCAGATAGTCGAAACCGGTGCCTCGCCGGCGAGCAGCGAGACAGGTTGCGAGCTCGCCGTGTTCGAATACACCGAGCACCGCGGCCTTGCCGCTCGGACAGAGCGAGTCCAAACCACGCAGCAGCAAGCGCTCATGAGGAACGGGCCATTGACTCAGGTGCCAGGGCCACACGTTGAGCAGTCCTTCGCCCTCGAGCTCGCGCATCACCGCTACGAACAAGAGCGCCTGGCTCAGCAGGTCTTGCTCGGGACGCAGGCGCTCCCCGAAGCGATCCATCAAG
>DATHEN010000029.1:0-2257 GCA_035318565.1 Polyangiaceae bacterium | reverse complement strand
GTACTCGATGCCCTCCGCAAGCAGTGACGTGATGCGGTCGGGCAGCGGAACCTCCGAGTCGCCGCTGGGGTCGGCGTGCAGATGGAAGTCGCAGGCGAGCCAATCGCGTGTATTCACGACGCGCGACAGCTGAAAGCGTGCGCTCTCACCCTGCTGCGCCGTAACGTCGATCTCCTTCTGCGCGATCGTGTACTCGACACCGCGGGTGGCCAAGACCCGGTACCGGCCTGGAGGAAGCTCCACCCCGCCCGCTCCGTGCGCGGTGTACGTCACGTTGCCCGCGCCGGCGCTCGAGTGCGGTGGTCCGAGCTCCGGATCCGCGGTCGGTGGGATGCCGCGGATGACGAGCCGCGCCGGAATGGGCTCGGTGCCTTCGAGCACTCGGTAGACGAGCCGCCTCGCCGCGGGCACGAGCAAGTGTACGGGCGCGGCGGCTCCGGCCGAGACCTTCACCGTTTCTTCGTCACTGCCGCCGGGCGCGCGCAAGCGCAGGTGCTGCGTGCCCTCTGGAAGCGCCAGGCGAAAGCGGCCATTCGCCGCGACGAACGTTTGCAAAAGCCACTCACCCCGATCGGTGCGCGCTTCGATCGTGGCCCATTTCGGCGGCGGATCCAGCGCTCCTTCTACGTACCCGAGCGCCACCCCCGACGAGCGCCACGAAAGCGCCGCGATGCCGGCGATGTCGCCGGGAAGCGCGCTCAGCATACGCCGATGCTGCAGCACGGCGCCGGCAGCGAGCATTTTTTCCGGAGAGAGCGCGAGCTGCGCCTTGGGTTCGTGAGTCCGCGCGTCGAAGACGACGTCTACTGGACCATCCGGATAGATCATGCCCCAGGACGCGCGCGAGGTTCCACTCGCAAACCAGCTGAGTGATGCCCGCGCGCGCTCGGCTACCTCACCGAGACGTTCTGCGTAGATCGGCTCACGACTGAAGCGCACGCGCTCGCCGACTCGTACTGCCAGCGCCGCGCCGGAGCGATTCTCCAGCTTGCTGACGAGCTCGACGTAGGGAGCGCCGGGCACGCTACGGATCTCCGTGCTCACGAGCAAGCGGCCATCCCGCGTCTCGTGCAACACGCGCACCAGCGGAACTTCACCGGTCTGCGCGGCCTCCACCTTGCGAACCACGAGCCGTGCGTCGCGACCCTCCACGTGCGCAACGACGCTGAGCTGTTCGAGGCCGTCTTCGCGCCAGCTATCCGGCGTCAAGTCGAGCACGGCGCCCCGCCCGAGCTCGGCAGCAGCGCCTTGCGCCTCGGCGCCCACCACGAGCTTCAGCCGCGCGCTCTCTACGAGAAAGTCCCCGGCGCGCCCGCGCAGCGCGGCACCGCGCGGCATCTGTCCCGCTGCGATGCGCGAGAGTTTCACGCCACCGCCCTCGAGCTCGAGCGGCGGCAGCGAAGACCGTGCACCCGGCGAGCGCTGGCAGGCGCCGAGCGCCGGCAGCAGAGCGCACACGAGTGCGCGTCTGCGTGCCGAGGGCGCTCGCATCATGGCGCGCTGGGGCGTTCGCGTTTCGTGCAGCTGATACCGCCGCCCTCGGTCGAACAGCCCGTGCCCGCTTTGCACGGCTCATCCACGGCGAATTTTCCCTTCCGGCACACGAGGATGGCCTTGCCGTCACTGCTGCATGCGTTCTTCTCGTCCATCCTCGGATCGCACACGTCCTCGACCTGAGCGACGGACATATCGCAATTGAGCTTTCCCGAGCTCGCAGTGCAACCCTGCTCGCCGCGGCAGGAGTAGAGAAACGCCATTTTCCCGGCCTGACAGCTCAGCACCTGCTTGGCGTCTTTTCCGCACGCCTTGAGGCCTTCTTTGCTGCAGACGTCGCCGCTCTCTGCGATGGAAGTATCGCACAGGGCACGCCCTGCTTCGTTCTTGCAGCCCTGCGCGCCTCGGCACTCCGTGAATTGGTACTTGCCGGCACGGCACACCACCATCTTCGCGGGAGCCACACAGCTTGCCGCTCCTTCGTCGGCCGAGCTGCACGGATCGCCCGCCCGATTGCCGGATATGTCGCAGCTCACGCCGTGATCGCTCGTGCCGCAGCCGGCGCGGCCACGGCAAGGCGTGGCGATGAACCGGCCATCGTGGCAGGAAAGTTGCGTGGAACTATTCAGGCAGCGGGACTCGTCCGGCTCGCAGGAGCTGCCGACGTCCGGCTTGCAAGCGCTCGCACCGGCTACGCAGAAAACGACGGCGATTAGCCTCTGAATGACGCTCAAATGCTCTCCTTATTCGGGCAGTTCGCGAG
>DATHEN010000028.1:0-4463 GCA_035318565.1 Polyangiaceae bacterium | reverse complement strand
ACGCAGCTCTCGAAGGCCTTCGTCGGCATCAAGCGCGCAGGGCTGATCGGCGGCGCGCTCGGTGCGCTGATCCACGCCCAGCTCGAGTTCTGGCACACCTGCCAGCCCGAGACCTTCGGCGGCTATTTCACGGTGCTCGCGCTGGTGCTCACGGTGACCGAGCACGGGCGCAAGCGGCGACCCTGGGCCTGGCTGGCGGTCGGGGCGTTGTTCGGTGGCGCGTTCTTGCTGAAGCCTCCGCTCGGCGGAGGCGCGCTGGTGTGCGCGGCTTACTTCTCACGCATCTCGTTCACGGAACACGGCACGCGCCGCTCGGCGGTCTTGCCCGTACTGGTGATGGCAGTCGGCGCGGCGCTACCGATTCTGGCGTGCGCGCTGTGGTTCGTCGCGCGCGGCGCGTGGGGCGATCTGTACTGGACGCTCTTCGAATTCACGCCGGGCTACACCATGCTCGGCTGGCACGGCCAGAGCGCGCCCGAGATGTTTTACACCGCGCTCGAGGAAGGCTTCTTCAAGTTCTCGGCGCTGGCGGCCTTCGGCGTGATCGCGGCGCTGGTGATTTCGCCGATGCACACGCGCGAACGTGAAGGCGTGTTCCTGGTGCTCGGGCTCGTGTCCGTGCACCTGGCGGGCATCGCCATGCAGGGTAAATTCTTTCCGTACCACTATGGCGCAACCTTGCCGTTCGTGGCCTTCCTGGCCGGTATCGGCCTGTACAAGCTCTGGCGCCGTTGTCTCGCGGGTGGATCGGGCGGAGTGCTCGCCTTCGTGTCGTTTCTGATCGTGGTCGCGTCGATGCGCAGCGGCGCGCGCGACCTCGATTCGTTCTGGGATCGCAGCGCGCTCCGGCTCCGCTACTTTCTGCGCGCCAACTCGGTGGTGGCGCGCGAGATGCTGTACGAAAAGCTGTACGCCGTGGCCGACTACAGCCTGGAAGCGGACGCGCGGGTCGGCCGCGAAATCAAGCGGCGTACACCCGAGGATGCCAGCATCTACGTGTGGGGCTTCGAGCCGCTGATCTACCGCTTGAGCGAGCGTCGGCCCGCGTCGCGCTTCATCTACAACGTACCCCAGCGTACGAGCTGGGCCGGACCGGGGCCGCGCGGGGAGCTCATGCGGGATCTCATGCGCGATCCGCCCGCGATGATCGTGGTGCAGCGCTACGATTTCTTCCGTTTCGTGACGGGTGAGACCACGGACTCGCGCGCCGCGCTCGCCGGCTTCCCGAAGCTCGAAGCGTTCATCCACGACCGCTACGAGCTCGCGACCTCGATCGAAGACTTCGAGCTCTACGAGCGGCGCCAGAAGTAGCGCCGCCTACTTAACGGCAAAGCGGAGCTTCCACACCATGCCGATCGCTTCGGCGAAGATGCGGCTGCTCATTTTGCTTTCGCCCGCTTGCCGGTCCACGAACATGATCGGAACTTCGACGACACGCAGGCCGGCGCGAATCGCGCGGTATGTCATCTCGATCTGGAACGAGTAACCGTTCGAGTGCACCGAACGCAGATCGATGCGCTCGAGCGCCTTGCGGGTGAACGCCTTGTAGCCGGTCGTCAGATCTTTGACTCCGACCCCGAGCACCATGCGCGAGTACAGTGAGCCGCCCTTGCTGATGACGTGACGGCCGAGTCCCCAACCCTGTACGCCGCCGCCGGGGACGTTCCGAGAGCCGGCGACGACGTCCGCGCCTTCCTCGAACGCCAGCAGGAAGCGCGGCAAGTAGGATGGATCGTGCGACAAGTCCGCGTCCATTTCGAAGAAGTACTCGTACTCCTGCATCAGTCCGCGCTCGAACGCTTCGATGTACGCGGTGCCGAGGCCGAGCTTGCCCGTGCGATGCAGCACCTGGATACGCGGATCACCCGCGGCCAGCTCATCGGCGATTTCGCCCGTACCGTCGGGTGATGCGTCGTCGACGATCAACATGTTGGCGCCGGGCACCACTTCGAGCGTGGCCTTGACGAACAGGGGCAAGTTGTAACGCTCGTTGTACGTGGGCGTTACGATCAGCGCGCGCTGGCCCAGCGGCGCTCGATTGGGTGAGCTATGGTCGTTCATCGGAGACGAATTCCTGGCGGCAAAAGGTCAGGTCGAACCGCGCGAGGCGCGAATCTACCGTAGTTCCCGGAGCCTTTGAACCCTTGCAAGTGTCCTGAGTCCGCAGCTCGCCATCGAGGTCGTGCGCCCGCGGAGTCAGGACACGTCAGGAACAGAAAAAGTTGGTGAATAGAGCAGCCCAGAGCTGAATTTCGAGCCGCCCTCACCCTTGGGGGCGGCCTCGAAATTCTGAGACGAATCTCTGATTCACCACACTGACGGGCGGCCGGAGCTTCAGCTGCCTCGATTTTTCCAAGCGTCATTGAACTCGCGGATCGTGCTCTCCGTCCGCGGGTTCCAGAGCATCTTGCGCAAAATCGGCGGCGGAACCGTCAAAATGTGCGCGCCGTCCTGCAGGGCCTCGTTTACGTCCATCAAGTGGCGCACCGAGCCTACGATGATTTTGCTTGCCAAGCCTTCCCGGTCGAGAATAGCCCGCGTGTCTTGGATGATGGGCCTCACGTCGTAGCCCATGTCCCGGATGCGCCCGCTGAAGATGCTGATGTACGTGGCTCCGGCCAGCGCGGCCAGGTACGCCTGATTGAAGCTCATCATGCAGGTGACGTTCGTGGGCACTCCTCGCTCCACGAGCTGGTGCAGAATGCGCAGCCCCACTTCGCTGAACGGCACTTTGACGCAGATGCGCTCCTTGTTCCATTCATAGTACTTGAGCGACTCAGCCAGCATCTCGCGCTCCGTTTCGGTCGTCAGCTCGACTGAAACGTGCCCGCGCGAGACCTCGCACACTTCCCGGATCCGCTTTTCGAGATCCACGTTGCCTGCTTCTTTCGAGATGATGAGCGGATTGGTCGTCACCCCGCTGATCACGCCCCAGGCATAAATTTCCTTGATCTCTTTAGGATCCGAGCTGTCGAGAAAAAGCACCATGAACTCCCTTCGGCGCGAATCATATAGCTCAAAGCCCAGCTAAAAGCCCGTACCGTGAGTCGGGCGCCGTATGAGCCCTCACGGCCTCGATTTGTCGCTCTCGGCGCAGGTGCAGTCGATGCGCCAAACATCGTAGCTTTCCTGAAGCAAAGACTCCTGGCTCTCTGCGACGCGCGTGGCGCACGCGGCCGGTACGCCGGCCAGATCCGTGCGGCTCAGGACGAACAGCGGAGCTTTGGCCTCGCACTCCTCCGCGATCAAACGAGCCAGCGGCGCCGTGTCCCGCCAGTGCTTGTCCGGAATGATGTAACGCAGCTCCTGCCCGCCGCTGACCGTACTTCTCAGCTTCAAGTCCGGACGCCAGAGCAAGACCCCGATGCCATGATCGCTGCCATCCAGGATGACGTGTGCTCGCTGCGGTAAATCGCGTGACAGCGCGCGGGTCTGCGAGAAGACGCCTTGCTGGTCACGCACGAGGTCCACTCCACACACGTAGTACTGATAGAAAAACCAAGGCGCGAACGCGAGGAGCGGCCACTGCAGAGTCATGCGTTGCAGGCCAGCGCGGCTGGATAGCCGCAGCGCAACGCCCAAAAGCGCGATCAACGGCGGCATCACCAGGAACAAATGATGCCGATACGAGCCGCTGAACCGGTATGCAAAAATGTAGGCGAGCGTGGCGCTGTTGGCGCAGAGCGCGATTGTGTAGAAGCCCCACGCTCGAAGCCCGGCCAGGTGCTCCAGCGCGGCGAACAGCGCAGCGAGCGCCGCCGCCGCGATCAGTGCGCCGCTGATCCACCCCTTGAGCTCCGGCGTCGTGTCGGGACGCCACCAACCCGGTGCGACCACGCTGTTGTCAACCACTTGCCGGAGGAATGTCGCCGCCTCGTCGAACGTGCGCTGGTACGTTTCATTCGAGAAGGCGATGCGATCCGGGTGGTTCGAAATCACGACGAACGTGAGGAGAAACGCGGGAGCCGCCAGCGCCGCGGGCCAGAGCAGCGACCCCGCGCGCGCTTTCCCCAGGGAGAACAGCGTGTACCCGAGCACTGCGCCGCCTGCGAGACAGCCAGCGTGCACTGTCATGAGCACGCTCGACGCTGCAAGGATACCGCCGGTCACGGCTTGGCGCATGGCGCCGGTCTGGAGCGCGCGCCCGAGATACCCGAAGCAGGCAAGCGCGAGACCGAGGCTCAAGCCGTATTGCCGCACCACCACGCCGAGCTCGTAGAAGTAGGTGTCCGTGAACCCGAGGGCGCAGGTCGCCAGCATGCTGGCGGTGCGCCGGCCGCTCAACGTCAAGAGCGTTTGATACGTGCCAAATGAGAGCACGAGGCTACCGAGCGCTGCGAAGGCCACGAGTGCTTTCGTTGGGAACAGCACATCGAGAACCTTGAGGATCAGATACGTGCCGGGCGGTACGCCCTCCATGCGCAGTATCCACCACAGTTCTCGGGCGTTGGTCGCGCGCGCGA
>DATHEN010000027.1:0-2093 GCA_035318565.1 Polyangiaceae bacterium | reverse complement strand
AACGGGAACTCACTTTCTCAAATTCCGCTGCACCGGCTGTGGCCAGTGTTGCAAGGATCCTTTGCTCCCGCTGACGGACAAGGACGTCGCGCGCATCGCGGAGCACACCGGGGACGATCCAGCGGACATGATCCGTTGGGTGACCCGCTTCGAAATCGAAATGGACGACGAGCCAGAAGCATTCGTCATCCTGCGCCAGGGAAAACGCGCCATGGTGCTCAAGCACGAGCACGGCGGCTGTCGTTATCTGGGCGGTGACAATCGCTGCACCATCTACGAGGCCCGCCCGCTCGGCTGCCGCATCTTCCCCTTCGATCCGACGTTCTACATGCGTGGGCCGCAGCAAGGCACGCTACGTCATTTGAAACTGATCCCCGCCACGGAGTGCCCCTACGAGCTCGACGGCGAGAATGATCCCGTCGGACTCAAGGCGTTGCACGAAAATTACGAGCGGGAATGTCACGAGTATCACGACCGAGTCGCCGAATGGAATCGCGCGCAGAAGGCCCGGCGCCGCGCCGGCAAGGCCGCGCAGACCACCAGCGACTACCTGCAGTTCCTCGGGCTGAAGCGGCCGCTCAAGCGGCGCATCGCACGCGCGGCGCAGAGCTTGAAAAAGGCCGCTCAGCGCGTCGCACGCATCTGACGCTCTCGGCCCGGCTCACGTCGGCTCGGAAACGGACTGCAGCGTCACGCTCAGCCGCTCTTCGTCGTCATCGTGCTGAGCGAGATCGCCGAGCGAGACGATGCCCACCAGACAATGCCGGCGATCGAGCACGGGTAAGCGCCGCACCTGACGCGACGACATCAAGAACGCCGCCTGCTGCACGTCTTGATCCTCGAACACGAAGATGAGCTCGGGAGTCATCACGTCCTTGACGGGTGTCGTCGCCGGGTTCTTGCCATGAGCCACTCCGCGCACGACGATGTCGCGGTCGGTGAGGATACCCGCCAGCTTCCGCTCGTGCCCGATCGGCAACACCCCCACGTCATCGCGCGCCATCAGCGCAGCGGCCTCGAACAGGGTTGCTTCGGGACTGACGACATCTACGTCTCGGGTCATGATTTCGCTGACTCTCATGCAATTGCTCCGCGCGTAGTGCCGCTCTCGCGTCCTTCGGACGTCCCGTTGGGAGTATAAGCGCATCCAAGCTCGCCCGGCGTAGCGTGGCGCGTGATAACATCTGCAACGTACGTGCCGATCCCGCTCACCGGTACTGCGATGCCGTGCGGTTCGACATGGACGGAAAAACCACGCAGCGACTCGAAAAGCGCGAGCTGATTTGTCACACTGCCGGCGCCGATAGCCTCACCGGGCGGAATTTCGCCACGTGACTGGGCGGCGTCCGCAGCGCACTTGCATGGCGTGAGTCGAGCCAAAACTCGACAGCGCGGCCCGTGAACACGGACGACACCGCGGGCATACCGCTTGCTCGACGCTGGGCACATCCGAGCCATCGTTCACACAGGGAGGCCCCATGACTTCACGAGCCAGCCGCCGCGTTTTCCTCGGAGCCGTAGGAGGGAGCCTCGCCCTTTCCGCGTGCCGGAACGAGCGCCAAAATTCGAGCACGGGCGGCGCGCCGGGAGCTGCCTCCCCGGCATCCGGCGCCTCCGCTGGCCAGCAGCGAGCAGAACCGGCGACCGCGCAGCGAGCCGCCGCAGGAGACATACCGAAGCGAACTCTCGGCCGCACCGGTGAACAGGTATCCATGCTCGGCCTGGGCGGGTTTCATATCGGCAAGCAGGAGCAAAAGAGCGAGAGCATTCGCATCATCCGCAGCGCCATCGATGCCGGCGTGACGTTCATGGACAACTGCTGGGACTACAACGAGGGCCAGAGTGAGATCCGCATGGGCATGGCGCTCCGCGATGGCTACCGCAACAAGGTGTTTCTGATGACCAAGATCGACGGGCGCAATCAGAAGGCTGCCGCCGAGCAGCTCGAGCAATCCCTGAAGCGCCTCGAGACCGATCGCATCGACCTGGTGCAGATTCACGAGATCATCCGCGCCGAAGATCCCGCGCGCTGTTTCGCAGAGGGCGGCACCATGGCCGCTCTCGTGGCAGCGAAGAAGGCCGGCAAGCTCCGT
>DATHEN010000026.1:0-3249 GCA_035318565.1 Polyangiaceae bacterium | reverse complement strand
CTCGCCGCGTTCACGCTAGTTGTCGCGGCACAGGATCTAGTGGCAACGCTCGCTGGCGGTTTTTTGTGGTGCTGCACTCTGCAGCTCACACGAATCATGGCGAAGAAGGACCCGCGTCTCCGCGATGTGTATCTGCGTCATCGGCTGTACGCGCGGTACTACCCGGCGCGCAGCACGCCGTTCCGAAAGAACTCCGCTCGCCAAGGACGGAGGTACCGATGATCGCCGCGCTCACGATCATCGTGGCGGTGGTTGGCGTCCTGCTGACTCTGACGTTGCTGCGCCTGCTCGCGGGGGCACGTGACCGCACGCGCCTCGGTAAGCACCGGTCACGCGGCGAAGGCGCGGCGGACCTGCTGAACTATGCCGCGCTCGTGCAGGACGGCATCGTTGTCGGCAAGGACGGCTCGTTGATGGCCGGCTGGCGCTATCAGTGTCCGGACACGGCCAGCAGCACGGAAGCCGAGCAAGAGCACCTCGCGGCGCAGCTCAACCGGGCGCTCGCGCCTCTTGGAGGCGGGTGGATGGTGCATGTGGATGCGGTTCGCGAACCCGCGGATCAGGATGCTGCTCGGAGCGAGTTCCCCGATCCCGTGACTGCCGCGATCGAGGCCGAGCGCAGGGAATTCTTCGCTCGGCGAGGAACGGTCTACGAGGGCTACTTCGTACTGACCGTCACGTACCTGCCGCCAGCGCTCGCTCAGTCGAAATTCGTCGAGGTGATGTTCGAGGACGACCGGCCCGCTCGCGGTGCCCGTGCGCATAGCGAGCACCTTGTCGGGGTGTTCAATCGCGACATCAAGGCACTCGAAGCCAGGCTGCCGATCAAGCTCGAGCGCTTGCGTGCTCGCGATGCGTACACCGAGTACGGGGCCGTGCGGCAAGACGACTTCCTGCGGTGGCTGCACTACTGCGTGACGGGTCTCTCGCATCCCATTGCGTTACCGAGCAACGCGGCCTATCTCGACCTGCTCATTGGCGGCCAGGACCTCTGGGGTGGGGTGGTGCCAAAGATCGGCAAGAAGTTCATTCAAGTCGTGGCCATCGAGGGCTTTCCTCTCGAATCTCGCCCGGCCATGCTCGTTGCCCTCGCCGAGCTGCCCTGCGAATACCGATGGTCGACGAGGTTCATCTTTCTCGACCGGCACGAAGCCGTCCGAAGCCTCGAGAGCTATCGCCGCAAGTGGCGCCAAAAGATCCGCGGAATCGTCGACCAAGTACTACAAACCCAATCGGGCGCGTTCGACCACGACGCCGTCGGAATGGTGGCCGACGCGGACGCAGCCCTCTCCGAGGTCAATAGCGGCCTTGTCGCGCAAGGCTTCTACACCAGCGTGGTCGTTCTGATGGACGAAAGCCGCGAGAGGGTGACGCGCGCGGCCGAGCAGACGTACCGAGTCATCACGCGCCTCGGGTTCAGCGCCGCGCGCATCGAGGACGTCAACACGCTCGAGGCCTACCTAGGCAGTCTGCCCGGGCACGGCGTCCAGAACGTACGGCGACCGCTGCTGAACACGCTCAACCTCGCGGACTTGTTGCCCTCGAGCACCATCTGGGCCGGCGAGCACTTCGCGCCGTGCCCCTATTACCCACCCGAATCGCCTCGGCTCCTCGAGTGTCTGACGGGCGGCTGCACGCCGTTCCGGCTCAATCTGCACGTCGGCGATGTCGGGCACACGTTGATGTTCGGTCCGACCGGATCGGGCAAATCAACGCACTTGGCGCTGCTCGCCGCGCAGCTACGCCGCTATCCGGGCATGCGCATCTTTGCGTTCGACAACGGCAAGTCGCTCTATCCCCTGGTCAGCGCAATCGCCGGGAGTACTCAGGGTCGATCGGGCCTGCACTTCGAGCTCGCCGCCGAGGGCGCTTTGTCCTTCGCGCCGCTGCAGTTCCTAGAGACGCGCAGCGACAGGGCCTGGGCCATGGAATGGGTCGATATCATGCTCGGCCTGGGCGGCCTGCAGACCACGGGCTCACAGCGCAATGAGATCGCGCTCGCGGTGCTGAACATGCACGAGACCGGCGCGCGCTCGCTGACCGAGCTCGTTCTGACACTGCAAGACGCCGACATGAGAGCCGCGCTCGAGCAGTACACGGTTCGAGGTTCCATGGGCCATCTCTTGGACGCCCGCGATGACGCCCTCGAGCTCTCTGACTTCACGGTCTTCGAGGTGGAAGAGCTCATGAGCCTCGGCGACCGGTTTGCGCTGCCCGTGCTGTGGTACCTGTTTCGACGGATTGAGCGCTCGTTGCGCGGACAGCCTGCAGCCATCCTGCTCGACGAAGCTTGGGTGATGCTCGGGCACCCGGTGTTTCGGGAAAAGATTCGGCAGTGGCTCAAGGTTCTGCGCAAGTCCAACTGCCTCGTGCTGCTCGCCACGCAGTCCCTTTCCGACGCATCGAGGTCAGGCATTCTCGACGTCCTCTCTGAGTCCTGCGCCACGAAGATCTTTCTGCCCAATCCGAACGCTCGGGAGGAAAGCGCGAGCGCCCTCTACCGCGGCATGGGCCTCAACGCGCGGCAGATCGACATCCTCGCCTCGGCGACACCCAAGAAGCACTACTACTACGTCTCGTCGGAGGGCCGTCGTCTCTACGAGCTCGCGCTTGGTCCCGTAGCGCTGGCGTTCTGCGGCGCGAGCGGCAAGGAGGACCTCGAGCAGATCAGCAAGCTGCAGAGAGACCGGGGCGATCACTGGGTCGAGTCGTGGCTGCAGGCCCGTGGCGTACGTCGGTCAGGCCTCGGGGTTGCCGCATGACGATCGCATCCAATGATGAGCCCGCATCGGTCGAACAGGCGCTGAGCCCGTATCTCGCCGCTCGCAGGACCTGGAACGATCATGTCGCTCGGATCGTCGCCGCTCGAACGCTTTGGCAGGCTGTAGCGCTTGTCAGCTTGATGATCGCCGCCGCGGCCGTGTCGGGCTTGCTCGTTCTGTCCACTCGGTCGCGTTTCATCCCGTACGTGATCGAGGTGGACAGGGCTGGCCTGGTGCAGGCCGTCGCACGCGCAGATCGAATGCCGCCGCCAACGCGTGCCGTCATAGAAGCGCAGCTCGAGAAGTTCGTGACGCTCTCGCGGCGGGTCACGACGGATGTGGCGCTGCAGCGCAGCGCCATCTTCGGCGTGTTCGCGATGCTCACGCCTGACGACGCGGCAACCGTGAAGATGACCGACTACCTCAATGGCAGTGAGGAACGCACGCCGTTCAACCGAGCCAAGACCGAAACGGTCACGACCGAGAT
>DATHEN010000025.1:0-4172 GCA_035318565.1 Polyangiaceae bacterium | reverse complement strand
CGGAAGTCACGGACGTGCTCGGGCAGATCGAGCAAGGTCAACGCTTCGTCTCGTGCGAGCGCGACGGCGCGCTCGATGCAGTTCTGGAGCTCACGCACGTTGCCCGGCCAGGCGTACGCGAGCAGCTGCGCCGCGGCTTCTGGCTCGAGCCTCATGATGGGCTTGTTGAAGCGTTGCGCGAAGGATTGAATGAAGTGCCGCGCCAGCAGCAGCACGTCTTGCCCGCGTGCGCGCAGCGGCGGCATGTGCACGTGGATTACGTTGATTCGGTAGTAGAGGTCTTCGCGAAAGCGTGCCTCGGCGACGTCGGTTTCGAGATCACGGCTGGTGGCGGAGATCACGCGCGCATCGAACGGCACCTCTCGCTCGCTGCCGACCGGCCGCACTTTGCGCTCTTGCAGCGCGCGCAACAGCTTGGATTGAGTCGCGAGCGGCATCTCACCGATCTCATCCAAGAAGAGCGTGCCGCCGTTGGCCTGCGCGAACAGGCCTTTGTGATTGGCGTTCGCGTCCGTGAACGCGCCACGCACGTGGCCAAACAGCTCGCTCTCGAGCATCGTGTGGGGGATCGCAGCGCAGTTGAAGGCGACGAGCGGGCCAGCCTTGTGTGGCCCGCGCTTGTGTACGGCTTGCGCGACCAACTCTTTGCCGGTGCCGCTTTCGCCGGTGACCAGCACCGTGACGTCGGTCTCGGCGATCCGACCGAGCATCGCGTAGATGTCCTGCATCGCAGGGCTGTCGCCGATCATGTCCGCGTCGGGCTTGCGTCGTGCCACCGCGTCGCGAAGCTGTTGGTTTTCTTCCTTGAGCTGGCGGTGCTCGAGCGCGCGCTCGAGTGTCAGCAGCAGCTCGGGCATCTGTATGGGCTTGGCGACGAAGTCGTAGGCGCCGGCGCGGATCGCGGCGACGGCCGTTTCCATGCTTCCAAACGCCGTGACCAGAACCACAGGCAGGTTGGGCCAGCGGGCGTGAACTCGATTGCACAGCTCGAGCCCGGACATGCCAGGCATCTGGAGATCCGAGACCACCGCGTCGAAGCGCTCGCGCTCGAGCGCGAGCAGCGCATCGGCGCCCGAGCTTGCGGTCGTCACATGGTAGCCGCGCTTGCTCAGCGTGGCTTGCATGACGTCGCAGACCGCCACGTCGTCATCGATGAGAAGGAGCTTGGATTCCATGCCTACTTGGGCCTCTCGGCGCGTTGCTTGGGCAGATAGACCTTGAACGTCGAACCTTGGCCCAGCTCGCTCGTAACGTCGATCCAACCCTCGTGCTCGTGCGCGATGCCTTGTGCGACCGACAGACCCAGACCGGTGCCGCCATCCGAGCCTTTGGTCGAGAAGAAAGGTTGAAATACCTTGGGGATGTTTTCCGGTGATATTCCAGTGCCGCGGTCGGAAACTCCAATACACACATAGTGTTGAGGTGAGCCTTCCGGCTCATGAAGCGGAGCGTGATGCTCGTCGCTCACCGTCACCCGGATCGGTCCGCCTTGCGGCATCGACTGGATGCCGTTGACCACCAGATTCACGATGATCTGCAGCAGCTTGTCTTCGTCGCCGTCGAGCTCGATCGCGAGGTTCGGCACGTCGAGCGAGACGGTGGAGCGGTGCTTCTTCGCGGTGTGCTCGGACAGCGCGATCGCCTTGCGCACGACGACCGCGAGATCGATACGCGCGATCCTGGCGGGCTGCATGCGCGCGAACGACAAGACCTCGTCGATGATGCGGGTCATGCGCTGCGTTTGCTCGACGATGATCCGGGCACTGTGCTGAATCCGCTCCATCGTGTCGGCATCGCCCGAGGCGATGAGCTGCGCGCGCAGCTCGATCACGTTGAGCGGGTTACCGAGCTCGTGCGCGATCGAGGATGCGAGCCTGCCCAGGGTCGAAACGCGGTCCGAGTGGCGCAGTTGCTCGAGCGCCGCGAGGTGCGCTTCCGACGCGGCCCGATCGCCATCGATCAGTGTTCGAATCGTTTTGACCCCCGAAAGGCGCGTCAACAACCAGCGAGAGAGTCTCGGCTCGAGCCCCATTCGGTCGCCAAACGCGGTCATCACGTCCTTCACGCTCAGTGCAGTAGCACCGTTCGCGAAAGCGCACATCGCGCGCTTCGAAATGACCGCAAAGTGCTGAAGTCTTTGCGGTATTTGGGCGTACGGGACGGCTGCAGGGCGGTGAGCCAATGGGTCGTAGGCTCGAGGCAGCTGTAGGGCTACTTCGTCAGCACGACGTGCGTGGCCAGACCCGTGGAGGCGTGCTCGGTGCACTTGTAGCCGAGGCGCACGGTGTCGATGCCGGAGAGCAGGTGTTCGCCTTGACCGAGGAGGATGGGTGAGATGGCGAGGTGGAGCTCGTCGATCAGGCCGGCGCTGAGGTACTGGCGAATGGTGGCGGCGCCGCCGCCGAGGCGGATGTCCTTGCCCTGGGCAGCTTGCTTCGCGCCCTCCAGCGCGGCGTGGATGCCATCGGTCACGAAATGGAAGGTGGTTCCGCCTTCCATCGTGATCGACGCGCGCGCGTGGTGCGTGAGCACGAAGACGGGGACGTGATAGGGCGGGTTCGAGCCCCACCAGCCCTTCCAGCCATCGTCGGTCCAGGGCCCCCGCGAGTGAGCGAACATGTTGCGGCCCATGATCCAGGCGCCGACGTTCGCGAAGCTGCGCTTGGCGAAGTCGTCATCGAGGCCTTCTTGGCTGGGCTTGCCAGCGGTCAGCGAGCCAGCGAAGTCGGAGGAGAGGTTCTGGAACGTCTTCGTGGCCACGATCCACTCGTGCAGCCCCTCCGCTCCGACTCCCATCGGATTGGCCAGACCTTGGTCGGGACCCGCGCCGTAACCGTCGATCGAGATTGAATATGCGTTTACCCGCAGCTTTGACATGAGCATGGCTCCTTTCGGCCAGGCGCATCGCCTGCGCCTCTGCTGACAATGGTGTTCTGACGTGGCGACGAACGAGCCAGGGTCGGATCGACACGCCTTCGAAGCGACCGACTGATCGAGCAAAGTTACCGCAAGTCCCGGAAAGGACGAGGTTTTTTCTTGATCGGGCGCGCAGGCGTTGTACATGTCGCGGCGGCGGCGTATGAGCGCACCGTCAATCTCGCTCCACGGGAGTCCAGGCCATGATGCCGTTCGATGCGGTCTTCGCGGAGCTCGCCAAGAGCGAGACTCGAGTCATCCACGCGTCCGATGACGCGCAGCTGCCGCGCGGCACCTACCGCTTGCGCGAGTTCTACTGCGAGGAGCCCGCCTGCGATTGCCGGCGCGTGGTGCTGCAGGTGTGCACGGGCGACGACCAGCGAGTCGCTGCTTCGATCAACTATTCGTTCGAGCCGGTGCAGCCACCGTCCGCAGACGCGCCGCAGATCTTCCTCGATCCGCACAATGCGCAGAGCGATGCGTCCGAAGTGCTCCGCGGCATGTTCGAGGACATCATCGCAAGCGATCGCGCGTACCACGACCGGCTGGTTCGGCACTACGCGATGTGGAAGAGCGTGGTCGACGAGCCGGAGCATCCGGATCACTCGAAGGTCTGCAGCCACGAGCACCACCATTCGTCGTTCCGGCAAGAGCCGGTGCGGCGGGCGGCGCCGAAGATCAACCCCAACGAGCCATGCCCGTGCGGCAGCGGCAAGAAGTACAAGCGCTGCTGCAAGCCGCGTTGATCTGAGTCGATCGCGGCGTTACGTCCTCTGCGCCGGTCCCGGTCCCGGTCGCGATCGAAAAACGCGCGCGCCGGTCACATTCTCTCCGGGCGCTTCGTCTTGCTACCGACGGGCGAAACCGAGCCAGCCATGACGGCAACGCGCTCGCGCTTCGAACGGAACAGGAGCAACGATGCGGATCAAGTGGACCACTGTCTATGTCGATGACCAGGCCAAGGCGCTCGCGTTTTACACCGACGTGCTCGGCTTCCAGAAGAAGGCGGACTTTTCGCGCGGCGACTTCCGCTGGCTGACCGTGGCCTCGCCGGAGGACCCGGACGGCACGGAGCTCATTCTGGCGGCCAACGCCAACCCCGCCGGCAAGGCCTATCAAGAAGCGGTGCGCGGCCAGGGCCAACCCGCCGTGCAATTCCTCGTGAGCAACGTTCAGGCCGAACACGATCGCTTGGCCGCACGAAAGGTGAAGTTCACCACGCCTGTCACCTCGACCACCGGTTCCACCATCGCCGT
>DATHEN010000024.1:0-2374 GCA_035318565.1 Polyangiaceae bacterium | reverse complement strand
CATTTCACACCTCCATTCGTTGGCTAATTGTTTCCTGCATTTCGCGCCGCTCCTTCGCTGCGCCCCAAATCGCCAGCCGGAGGCCACCCGAAGACGGGGTCAGGGCGGAATGGCGCTAAGTTAAGCCTTATCATTTCTTCGCGCGCGAGGGCGAAACGACCATCTTATGGCGAGGCTGCGTGAGGAACTGATACGGCTTGGGCCGCCGTTTTCGTGCCCGCGGCTCGGTTCGATTCGGGCGCAGGGGAACCGTGTCGGCGGCGACCACGCGCAGCAGTTCCTCGCGGGCGCGTTTGAAGACGAAGAGCGAGGGGGCGAACAGCGGCGTCCACTGCCGCAGCATGTCCACGGTGCCCTTGAAGCTCAGCCGCTGCAGTTCGACCCCGTGCGTCCAGGCCGCTTCGAGCATGACGGCGCGAACCAGGTTGTACGCGATGGCCTGCAGCCAGATTTCCTTTTCCACCAAGCTCGGGCTCTGGCAGCGCAGCACATCCAGCCCGAGCGTGGTTTTGATATCGCGGAAGCACAGTTCGACCGCCCAGCGCCGCCGGTAGAGCTCTGCGAGCGCCTCGTCGGGATACGCTGCTTCGTCGAGCAGCGTCGTAACGAGCACCACCTCCTGTGTGCGGAAGCCGGGCACCGCGGCACGGAAGCGCACGATGCGCACCGCGATTTCTGCCGGCAGCTCGGCCCACAGCGACTTGGTCCAAGTATCCTCCCGCTGCGGTTTGGGCCAACCCATCGCGCGCCCCTTCAGCTTGCGCGACTGGTGAGCACGCATGACCACATCGACGCCCTTGCGCTGCAACAGAGCGATAAATCCCCAGCCACTAAATCCACGGTCGGTCAGCACAATCTCGCCCGGCTCCATCCAGCCGATCAACTGGCGGGCGAGCGGGATCTCATGCTCCTTCCAGGAGTCCAGCGCGAAGCGCACGAGTCGTCCCGTTGTCAGCGGTCGGTCAATGTGTACCAGGGCGGTCGATTCAAAATGTACCACCTTTGAGGGGCTGATTGCGCGCGGTGCAGCGAGAGCTGCACTGGGGCGTGAACGTCCTCAAAGTGAACCTTCAACAATCGATCCATGTACTTCATGCCCGCGGCTGGTCGCGCCGGCGTATCGCTAGGGAGCTCGACATCCACCGCAAGACGGTCGCGAGCTACCTTGGCGCGGCAAAACCGCCCATTTCGACTACCGGCTCTGCTGATGACGATGCGGCAAAAGTAGCCATTTCGACCGCCGGGTCGCCGGCCGGTCGAGTCAGCCTTTGCCGGGAGTTTATACCGGCGATCACGGCCGCGGTGACCGCCGGGCTGTCAGCCACGCGCATCCATCAGGACCTGGTTGCTGATTACGGTTTCACCGGCAGCTACGAGTCGGTGAAGCGGTGTGTTCGCGTGCTCGTCGAACAAATGCAGCTGCCGTGCCGCCGTCTGGAGTGCGCGCCCGGCGAAGAGATGCAGGTCGACTTCGGGCAGGGCGCCTGGATTGAAGCCGATGATAAGCGCCGACGGCCGCACTTGTTTCGCGCGGTCCTCAGCCACTCGCGCAAAGCTTATAGCGAGGTGGTGTGGCGGCAGGATACCGAGACGTTCATCCGGTGCGTGGAAAACGCGTTCCGGCACTTTGGCGGCGTCACCCGCACCACCATCGTAGACAATCTCAAGGCCGCTGTCCTCGACGCCGACTGGTTCGATCCGAACCTCAATCCGAAGATGGCGGACTTCGCTCGGTACTACGGCACCACGGTGCTGCCGACGCAACCGGCCCGACCGGAACACAAGGGCAAGATCGAGGCGGGCGTAAAGTACGCGCAAAACAACGCCCTGAAGGGCCGCACGTTCAGCTCCCTCGCCGAGCAAAATCTGTTCCTCGCCGACTGGGAGCGCCGCGTCGCCGACACTCGGATTCATGGCACCGTGCGGCAGCAGGTCAGCGCGTTGTTCGAAGCCGAGCGCCCGGCACTCTCGCCGTTGCCCGCGTCGTTGTTTCCGAGCTTCACCGAGGCACGCCGCAAGGTACATCGCGACGGCCACGTCGAGTTCGACAAGGCGTACTACTCGGTGCCGCCGGAGTACCTCGGCCGCGAAGTATGGGTCCGCGGCGAGTCACGTGTCGTGCGCGTGCTCAATCATCGGCAGGAGATGATCGCCGCACATGCGCGCGCTGAGCCCGGCCGCTTCGCCACGAGCGATGCTCACATCCACGCGCACAAGCGCAGCGGGGTTGAGCGGGGCGCCGAGTATTGGCTCGGGCGTTGCCGGCTTATCGGACCGAACACGGCCGCGTGGGCTGAAGGCTTTTTCGCTCACCGTGGCGTGTATGGTCTGCGCGCGTTGCAGGGTCTTGTCGGGCTCACCAAGGAGCATCCGG
>DATHEN010000023.1:0-4249 GCA_035318565.1 Polyangiaceae bacterium | reverse complement strand
CGGCAGGCAACGATCTACTCGTACAAGTCGGCGAGCGCCTGCGTGCACTGCTCGCACCGGAGGACACGCTGGCCCGCTTCGACGGCAACACGTTCGCGCTGCTGATCGCGTCCGTCGACGAGGAGTCGGAGGTCGCCAGCTTGGTGGAGCACCGAATTTACGACGCGCTCAAGCGCGCCTTCACCATTCAGGGGACGGAGATCCGTATTTCCACGCGCAGCGGCATCGCGCTGTTTCCTTCGGACGGCCCGGATCCGGACACTCTGATCGGCAACGCTGAAACGGCGCTCAAGAAGGCGCGTTCGGCCGGTGGACGTTACATGTTCTATGCGCCGAACATGAACGCGCGAGTCGCCGAAAAGCTCACGCTGGAAACGAAACTGCGCCGGGCAATCGAAAACGAAGAATTCATTCTTCACTATCAGCCCAAGGTCGATTTGAAGACGGGCCTGCTGGTCGGTCTCGAAGCGCTGATCCGCTGGCAGGATCCCGCGAGCGGTCTGGTGTCGCCTGCGCAGTTCATCCCCGTGCTCGAGGATACGGGCTTGATCCTCGACGTCGGCCGCTGGGTGCTCGGTCGAGCCGCGGCACAACATGCCGAGTGGCTCGCGCGAGGCTTGAACCCGCCGCGCATCGCCGTGAACGTGTCCGCGATCCAACTCGCTCAAAACGACTTCGTGCGGTGTCTCGACGACATGCTCGCCCGTTACCCTTCCGCGGGCAGCGGCATCGATCTGGAAATCACGGAAAGCGTCTTCGTCGATGGCATGACCGGAAACGTCGAAAAATTGCGCGAAGCGCGCCAGCGCGGACTGCTCGTGGCGCTCGACGACTTCGGCACGGGCTATTCGTCTCTCGGTTACTTGAGCCGGCTTCCGATCGACGCCCTCAAGATCGATCGCTCCTTCGTCATCCACATGTCGGAAGATCCGCAGAATACGGCGATCGTCACCACCATCATCTCCCTGGCGCACGCGCTCGATCTGAAAGTCATCGCCGAGGGCGTCGAAACCCTGGTGCAAGCCCAATTTTTGCGACTTCTGCGCTGCGACCAGATCCAAGGCTACTTGACGGCCCGGCCACAGCCGGCAGAGCAGGTGGCCCAATTGCTGGGCAAGAGGTTGCTCGACCTCAGTGCCACGCGCACGGCTTAGCACTACTGCGACAGTCCTTGGCAGAACCACGCGCGTCCGTCCCCAAAGACCGATCACATGTACCTACACGGCGATGACCGAACCCACGAAGCCAAGCTGAGCGATTGAACTTCGCCTGCCGAGCCGTCTTGACAGCACGCACTAAATGTCCGGAAATGAAGCTAGCGTGAGAGGGTCAGCCGCGCTGTGGCGTGCGAATCACCGTTGCGGAACACGCAGCGTGTGGCGGTGCTGCGCGTGCGCGCTCGCGCCTTTACTGTTTTGCATCTCTGCACGCGCCGAAGAGGCAGACCTGAGTGGAATCGCCTCGCAAGTCGAGGTGCACGCCTTCGTCAGTCAAGGACTGATCAAGACGACGAACAACGACTACCTGGCAGAGTCGGAACGCGGCAGCTTCGAGTTCACCGAGATCGGCCTCAACTTCACCAAGAACATCACGGACGACCTCAGGTTCGGCGCTCAGCTCTTCGCGCGCGACCTCGGGCCACTCGGGAACTACACGCCGCAGTTCGACTGGCTCTATCTGGACTACAGCTTCCGGGATTGGCTCGGCCTGCGCGCGGGGCGCACCAAGCTACCGTTCGGTCTGTACAACGAAGTGAACGACATCGACTCCGCGCGCGTGCCGGTTCTGCTGCCTCAGTCCGTTTATCCGATCCAAAATCGCGATTTTTTGCTCGCTCAGACCGGGTTCGAGCTCTACGGATACCTGCCACTCTCCGAAGCGGGAGCGCTGGAGTACCGCGCCTACGGTGGCACCATTTTCGTGGATCAAGCGCTCGACACGGACGAAGTCTCCGAAACGTCTGCGCCGTACGTGGTGGGCGGCCGACTCATGTGGCAAAGCCCGCTCGAGGGGCTACAAATCGGCGCTAGCGCGCAGAAGCTACGACTTGAAATCGAGTATCAGCTCGACGCCGAAACCCGCGCGGCGTTGATCAACGCCGGTCTGTTGCCGGCGGGCTCGACGGGCGAGGGCTCGCTCGACTTGCCGGCGTTCCTCTGGGTCGGTTCAATCGAATACACGGGTGGGGATTGGCTGCTCGCCGCGGAATACAGCCGCTGGAGAATCGACACGGAGAGCTCCCTGCCCGCGATCATTCCCGACGCGCACAGCGTGAGCGAGCGAATGTACGCCATGCTCTCGTACCGCGTCACGCCCTGGTTCACACCGGGCATCTACTACTCGGTGCTCTTTGCCGACGTCGACGACCGCAGCGGTCGTGACGCGTACCAACACGACTTCGCGGCGACCTTTCGCTACGACTTGAACTCGCATTGGCTGCTCAAGCTCGAGGGCCACTACATGCACGGCACCGCCGGCCTGAGCCGCCCCCTGAATGACGACCAGCCGCTCGACAAGCTGTCTGCGGACTGGGGAGTATTGCTCGTCAAGACCACCGCCTACTTCTGAAGCATGACCCGACGCGCCGGGCTCGACGAATCATGAGTATCTGGTCATTGGTTCCGCCACTCTCGACCGCATCCCGCGTGCCACGCCGCGCGCTGGTCCGGATTGCGCTGAGCGCATCGATCTTGGCTTGGCTGAGCCTCGCCACCGCGCGCGCAGGCGAGCCGGCCGCGCCCGCGTTTCGCGTGGTCGTTCACCCCGACCATCGCACCAGCAGCATCACGCAGGAGCTGCTCGCCAATCTGTTCCTCAAGAAAGTCGGCCGCTGGGACTCGGGTGCGCGAGCGCAGCCCGTCGACCAGCTACCGAGCTCGGCGGTGCGCCAGCAATTCTCACAGAGCGTGCTCAAGCGCTCCGTCGCTGCAGTGCGGAGCTATTGGCAACAGCGGATCTTCTCGGGGCGGGGCGTACCTCCCCCCGCGCTCGACTCGGACCAAGCGGTGATCAGCTACGTACAGAAGGAAAAAGGCGCCGTGGGTTACGTGTCCCCAAGCGCAAAACTCGACGGAGTCAAAGTGCTCGCCTTGAAGTGAGGACGATCGGCATGCTCAAGACTTTCCGCGCCAAGTTGACGCTGCTGGTGGTAGCAACGCTGCTCACGCTGGTGGCGGTCGTGGCCGGGGGCATGTGGCTGGGTCTCGAGCAGAGCCACGATCTGGACGACATCGAACGCACTCTGATCCCGCAGCTCGAGCTCGGACCGCAGATGGAAGCGGGCTTCGACAAACTCGCTCGCAGCATCCAAGAAGCGGTAGAAGCGCAAGACGGCGACGCGCTCGACGACACCGAAGCCCTCAAGACCCAGCTCCTTCAAGTGCTGGCGACGCGAGGCGGTTCATTGAGTGCCGCCGAACGCAAGACGCTGCAGGGCGCGATTCAGGACTACTACGCGATGGCACGCGGCGTCGCGGCACGCCTGCTCGCCGGAGACGGCAGCGAATCGCTCGTCGAGCAGATGTCGCAGATGCAGGCAAAACAGGCCAACACCGCCGCCTTGATCCGCCGCATCACCAGCGTGGACCGCCGCGAGCTCGCCGCTGGATTTTCGGTCGTTCGCGACGGCCACCAGCGAGCGGACCGCTATCGCCTGGCGATCGGTCTGTGCGGATTTCTGTTCGCGTTCGGGCTGGCTACCTGGGTCTATCGCGGTCTATTGCCCGCCCTGGCGGCGCTTTCCAGCGGCTTTTCTCGCTTTGCCACCGGCGACTTCAGCCGCCCCATTCCGCTCTTGAGTGATGACGAAGTCGGCAACCTGGCTCGCGAAGCCAATCACATGGCCGAGAGCTTGCGCAAGCTCGGTGAGCAGCGGGATCGTCACGACTGGATCAAAGCAGGTCAAGCCGGTCTGGCCGACGAGTTGCAGGGTGAGCTCGAGCTTCGCGCGGTCGCCGATCGCACCTTGAAATTCTTGGCGCACCACATGCAGGCGCTGGCCGGTGCCTTCTACCTCACGAAGGAGGACGGCTCTCTGACGCTGCTCGGCCAGTACGCGCACACGGCGAGCGCACCCGACGGCGGTCTTGCCGCGGTTCCCGGCTTTCGCGTGGGCGAAGGGCTCGTCGGTCAAGCGGCCGCGAGTGACGAACTCTTCGTCATCGACGACCCGCCCGGCGACTACTTGAAGATCCGCTCCGGACTCGGGGAAGCCGTGCCTCGGACGCTCATTTTGGCGCCGATTGTCCAT
>DATHEN010000022.1:0-5311 GCA_035318565.1 Polyangiaceae bacterium | reverse complement strand
GTAATCCCCGGCCCGGAGCGCGCGGGCCAGCCGTTCTCCGAGGTTTTGGGCCAGCTCGGTCGCTCGCTGGATTCCGGGGAGCGCCTCGTGCAGCGTGCCCTTTCCGGCGCCGGCGCGCTCGATTCCGCGCAGCTCATCGCGCTGCAGGCCGGCATCTATCGCTACACGGAAGCCGTGGATCTCGCAGCCAAGCTGGTTGACCGCGCGGGGACGGTTGTCCGCACCACGCTGCAGAGCTCTGGCGGCTGATCCGCCAGGAGCGCCGGCGAATCCGCGAAAAAGCGCGCGCCCCGGGCCTGAAGAGCGCCATACTGGCCGCGTATGGAACGCGTGCTCGTAGCAATGAGCGGCGGGGTGGACTCTTCGGTCGCCGCGGCGCGCCTAGTGCGTGCGGGATTCGACGTAGTGGGCGTGACGCTCCACCTCTGGGACTACCCGGAAACGGGCTCCGTAAAGGGTCGTTGCTGCGCACCCGAAGACGTCCACGACGCCCGTCGCGTGGCGGATGTTCTGGGGTTTCCGCACTATGCGTTCGATCGGCGCGAGCTATTCCGGAGCGAGGTCGTCGAGCCGTTCGTAAACAGCTACCTGAGCGGAGAAACTCCGAGCCCGTGCGTGCGCTGCAACCGCGGGGTCAAGATTCATGAGCTCTGCCGGCTCGCGGATCGTCTGGGAGCTTCCGCCATTGCAACCGGGCACTACGCGCGCATCGAGCGCGCCGGCGCGGACGTGTTTTTGGCGCGCGCGCGCGACCGCAGCAAAGATCAAAGCTATTTTCTGCACATGCTGGCCCCGGACGTGTTGTCCCGGCTGCGTTTTCCACTGGGAGACGCCTTGAAAACCGAGGTGCGGCAGGAAGCGCTCGAGCTCGGGTTGCCCGGGGCGAGCAAGGGTGAAAGTCAGGAGCTCTGTTTCGTCCCGACCGGGCGCTACACCGAGTTCGTGGCCAAGGAGGCGCCGGATCGGCTGCGTCCCGGGGCAATCGTCGATGCGAGCGGCCGCAAACTGGCCGAGCACGCCGGGGTTCACGCGTTCACCATCGGCCAGCGGCGTAACCTGGGCGTCGCAACGGGCGAACGCAGCTACGTGGTCGAGGTGGACGCCGAGCAGCGACGCGTGCGGCTCGGCTCTCGCGACGACTTGTTGAGCCGCACTGCCGTGCTCTGTGACGTGAGCGTTGCTCCCGGACTGCAATTGCCGGCGCGTGTGGGCGTTGCGGTGCGTTACCGCGGCGAGCCGGTTCCCGCCGAGCTCAGCCGCATCGACGCAGCCCGCTGGCAAGTGAGCTTCCAGAGGCCGGTATCAGCGGTCGTCAAAGGCCAGTTTGCGGTTTTCTATGACGGCGATCGCGTGCTCGGGGGCGGGCAGATCGAGTCGAGCTCCGGCGCGCCGTGCGAGGCGGTAGCCGTATGAGCCGGCTCCGGCGCATGCTCTTTCTGTTCCGCGCGTGCAAGTCGGCGGCGGCGGTGAGCCTCGCCGTGCTCGCGCTCGGATGTAACACCGGTGAAGGGACGGGCGAGGTCAGGAGCGAGCGGTTGTTCGTGGAGGACTGCTGGAACGGCCCTTTCAACCTCCAGCCGGACTTCTTCGCGGCCGTGCCATTCGAAGAAGAAACGCTGTTCATTCGCGTCCAGCACGGAGACGACCACGAGGGCGTCTCCGACGGGCTCTCCGTTCTCGTCAACGAGCTACCGAACGTCCGCAGGAACGAGATCGGCATTCCCATCACCGTGGGCTTACCCGCGGGTGTGTCACCGCCGGGTGTGCCGCTCGAGCTCGAGCCCGATCCGCCTCACGTGAGCTTGACGCTCTATCTGCACGACAGCTGCGAAGCGCACACGGCGGATCTGTATTCGATCAGCGGAACCATCACGTTCGACTCGATCTTCAGCGGCGACCTGAACGAGCACGACGGCGCTGACCGTCTCACCGAAGCCGAGTTCGAGGCAGAGTTCGCCGACCCGCGCAAAGCCAGCCCCGATGGCTCCTTCGGCGAAGGATTGACCAGCACCGTGCGCGGCAGATTCCGTTTCTACTTTCAGCGCGGTCAGCCGGCGCAGCCGTTTCTGTGAGCGGACACCGCGCGCCATGAAGAGCCGAGTCGACGCGCAGTTTCGCACAGAGGTGCGTGTCTTCGATTTGCGCTACACCTGCGAGAGTTGCGCGCATTACGAGCCCGAGGGCAAGCTTTGCGGCAATGGCTATCCGACGGAGCCGCACCGCGCGCGCGAGCTGCTCGACGTGCGCGAGCTTCTGTTCTGCAAACAATACGAGCTCGGTTGATGCCGCGTTCTCATCCGCCCACGCTTCTGACCTTGGTGCGCCGCACCTTGCAGGAAGAGTGCGGGGTGACGCGGGGTGAACACATCCTGGTCGCGGTGTCCGGTGGCAGTGATTCGACCGCGCTCTTGCACGCGCTCGCGCGACTCAGCGCTTCGCTCGGCTTTCGTTTGACCGCGCACGCCGTGGACCACGGGCTGCGGCAAGAAGCGGCACGTGAAATCGAAGGCGCGCGTGCGCTGGCCGAGCGTCTCGACGTCCCCTTCGGCGCGACGCGCGTGCAAGTCGGCTCCGGTGGCAATCTGCAGGCCGAAGCGCGCAAGGCTCGTTACGCGGCGCTGCGACGCGCCATGCTCGAGGTCGGCGCGCACTATGTTGCGACCGCACATCAGGCAGAGGACCGAGCAGAGACCGTTCTAATGCGCCTGCTGCGCGGCGCGGGGCCGCGCGGTCTCTCCGTGCTGTCGCCCCGCACCGGCTTCCTGTTGCGCCCACTGATCAGGGTGCGCAAATCTGCAGTGGAGGCGCATCTCGAGCGTCACGGCTTGGAACACGCGAGCGATCCTACGAATCGGGACCCGCGCTTCCTGCGAACGCGCGTGCGCGGCGAGCTTCTGCCACTGCTTGAATCTATGGCGCCCGCCGTCGTCGATCATCTGAACATGTTGGCCGACGCGCTGGCCTCGGGGCCGCCTCCCACGATTATCGATGCCAATGGCAACCCCGTGCCCCTCGGCCGAGCGCAGATCGCCGCTCTGCGGCGTGCCAACGCGAAACGCTCGAGCCGCTGCCGCATCCGGCTCTCGGGTGGGCGAGAGCTCACAATCGACGCGAAAACAGGGAGTTATAGAGTGGTCGGACCAGCAGGCGAAAGAAAAGGGGCCGACTAAATGCGAGGCGGGACTCTGCCGTCTATATCTGCCAGCTACCCCAAACTAGGCGGAGTGATTAGAAATCAATAGTGCCGTGTCCAGGATGCCAGAGAGCCGCCGCGCTTCGAATCGACGAGGTGCTAGAGAGGTGGCATCATCCGAGTATCCCTAGGCGCCCCTGACGTCTCCGAGGTCATAAGTGAAGCAGCCGCATAAGACCCTTCTCCTGTGGGTCGTTCTCATCGTCGCATTCCTCGCCATCTGGCAGTTCCTGAGCCCGGATCCGCAGTCGCGGCAGCCGATGCCGTTCAGCGAGTTCATGGCGCTCGTCAAAGCTCCTAAAGAGCAGCGACATGTCGATGAGGTCGAAATCAAAGATCGCGAGTACTCGTTCGCGATCAAAAACCCGGCCGCTCCCAAGAGTCAGCCCGAACGCGGCGTGACGATTGGCCCGGTGAGCGACGACATCGCTGCCGAGTTGCTCAAAGAGAACGTCAAGGTCACTTACCAGAAGGACGACGCGAACCCGTTCCTGACGACCACGCTCACCATCCTGCTGCCGATGGTGTTCCTGCTGGTCATGTTCTACCTGTTCATGCGTCAGCTACAGGCCGGCGGTGGCAAGGCCATGAGCTTTGGTAAGAGCCGCGCGCGCTTGCTCAACGAATCGGCCAACAAGGTCACCTTCGCGGACGTCGCGGGTATCGACGAAGCAAAGGACGAGGTCGAAGAGATCATCGCCTTTTTGAAGGATCCGAAGAAGTTCCAGAAGCTCGGCGGCCGCATCCCCAAGGGCGTCCTGATGATGGGCCCCCCCGGTACCGGCAAGACGCTGCTTGCGCGTGCCATCGCGGGCGAGGCCGGCGTGCCCTTCTTCAGCATCTCGGGTTCGGACTTCGTGGAGATGTTCGTCGGCGTGGGCGCGAGCCGCGTGCGCGACTTGTTCGAGCAAGGTAAAAAGCACGCTCCGTGCATCATCTTCATCGACGAGATCGACGCTGTGGGCCGGCACCGCGGTGCGGGGCTCGGCGGTGGTCACGACGAACGCGAGCAGACGCTGAACCAGTTGCTCGTGGAGATGGACGGCTTCGAGTCCAACGAGGGCGTGATCATCATCGCCGCCACCAATCGTCCCGATGTGCTCGATCCTGCGATCTTGCGTCCGGGTCGTTTCGATCGACGTATCGTCGTGCCGCGCCCGGACGTGCGCGGCCGTGAAGGCATTCTTGCCGTGCACACCAAGAAGGTGCCGCTGGCGGGCGACGTGGACCTGCGCGTGCTGGCCGCCGGCACCCCTGGCTTCGTGGGTGCAGACCTCGAAAACCTGGTGAATGAAGCGGCGCTGTTGGCTGCGCGGCAGGACAAAGAGGCCGTCAGCATGGTGGATTTCGAGCTCGCCAAGGACAAAGTCCTGATGGGCAGCGAGCGTCGCTCCATGGTGATGAGCGACGAGGAACGCCGTACGGCGGCCTGGCACGAGTCGGGTCACACGCTCGTGGGCAAGCTCGCCGAGGGCAACGACGCCGTGCACAAGGTCTCCATCATCCCGCGCGGCGCGGCGCTCGGCGTCACGCAGTTCCTGCCGACCGAAGACCGGCACCTCATGACGAAGAAGCAGACGCTGGCGCGCATCGCGATGGCGCTCGGCGGCCGCGTCGCGGAAGAGGTGGTGTTCGGCCAGCAAACCACAGGCGCCCAGGACGACATCAAGCGCGCCACTCGCCTCGCGCGAGCGATGGTGTGCGAGCTCGGCATGAGCGAAAAGCTCGGGCCGATCGCCTATGGTGAGAACGAAGAGAGCATCTTCCTCGGCCGCGAGATGGCTTCGCGCCGCGAGGATTACTCCGAGGACACGGCGCGCGAGATCGACCAGGAAGTGCGGCGCATCGTCGAAGAGCAGTACGACATCGCCCGGCGCATCGTCGGCGACAATCGAGACAAGCTCGATCGTCTGGCCCACTCGCTGCTCGAACGCGAAACGCTGGACGCGGAAGAGATCGAAGCGGCGCTCGAAGGCCGCGAGCTGCCGAAGCGCGAGCGCCTCATCATTCCGACCTGGAGCGAGAAGCAAAAGTCGAAGACCGAGAAGAAGCGGCCCGCGAGCATCTTCGGCGCACCGAAGCCGGCCCCCAGCGGCTGATCGCCTCGTCCCAAAGTGG
>DATHEN010000021.1:0-3083 GCA_035318565.1 Polyangiaceae bacterium | reverse complement strand
TAAACGCGCTCGAGCCGCACGATACATTGATTCGGACCCGTTTCCACCACGTTGGCCTGCGACGGACGCACGTTGATGGCGTACGTCCGGCTGAACGCGGCGATGATTTCGTGCACGCCGTCCTCGCATCCGACGACGACTTTACCCACCGTGGACGTAGCCAGCGCCTTGGGTGCTGCGCGCCCGAGTGAACGCAGCGCGGCCCGAATGGGTCGCTCCGCATAGAAAGCGGCGCTCGCTTCCACGAGCAGCGTTGCATGCTCGCGCTGTGGATAAAACCCAAACGGCACGTAGCGCTCGCGCGCCGATGGCAGCGGGACGTGTCGCCGCTTCGCTTCGAGCACGATGGCTTGCAGAAACATACCCGCGATCACGGCGTCATCCGGGATGGCGGCGATCAACCGGGCGGCGTTGAGCGGAGCCCCCCAATCGGGCGCGCTGAAAAACGCCCGAGGCAGGTCCTGTGCAGCGATCGGCGAATGGCTCATGCGGCACACTCCGGAGGGGGGCGCTGCAAGAATGACACGCCGGCTCCAGCGCGGGTATCTACGAGGCCGCTGCAGTTCGCACTCGTACAACTACGCACAAGGTGGGCGCTCGCCCTGATGACTAGTCGCATCCGGAAGCGACGCCCCGAGATCGGCCAACTGCTTGGTCTCGCTGCGCTTCCGGTGCTCACGTACGAGAGTACGCTCCGTTCCGGTTCTCGCTCGACACGGCGCATTTGGCCGAGCTTTCGGGGCGGGGCCACTTGTGATGAATGATGAGCGCTCGCCCCTACGGCTCGTCGCCGGGCTTGCACAGGGCACTACGAGCGGTACCGTCGGCGCGTGAGTCAGCGCCGTTCCGCCTCTCAACGTCCGTCTTATGCTGCGATCCGCCAGCGCTACGTAGACGAGGAAAAGCCGCTACCGGCCGAGCTCGAGCGGCAGTTGCGGGCCGATCCACGCCCGGCCGCGCTGGCGATCCTGGCTGCCATCGATCGGCGCCGCCGCAGTGGTCGCAGCGAGGGGCAGCGCCTGCGAAAAATTCTGCGGTACGAGCGCACGCTGTGGGAGCGAGGCATCGTGCATGTCGCGGGAGTCGACGAGGCGGGCATGAGCCCGCTCGCAGGTCCGGTGGCGGCTGCGGCGGTCATCTTCCCGCCGGGCTTTCGTTTGCCTGGGGTCGATGACTCCAAAAAGCTGGACGCAAAGACGCGCGAGCGGCTGGCTCCCTTGATCCGCGAAGGGGCGCTCGCGTGCGCGGTGGGCTTCGTGGAACCCGAAGAGATCGATCGCATCAACATCTACTGGGCCGGCATCCTGGCGATGAAACGCGCCGTCGGAAAGCTGGCGCTGACGCCCGCGCACGTGCTGGTCGACGGACGCAAGATTCACAATCTATCCGTTCCGCAAGAACGCATCTACAAGGGCGACCAGAAGAGTATTTCGATCGCCGCTGCGTCCATCCTCGCGAAGACGGCGCGCGACGCGCGCATGGTTGCCTATGCCGAACAGTATCCTGAATATGGGTTTTCCATTCACAAGGGCTATCCCGTGCGCGCGCACCGGGAAGCGCTGGCGCGCCACGGCGCGTGTCCGATCCATCGACGTTCGTTCGTGGCCGTGCGCCAGGCTCTCGGTTTGCCGCCGCTCGCCGAGTGGCCTTCGGCCGAGGAGCGCGCATCACTGCCCGCTTTCGCCGAGCTCACGCTGGCGCTGCCGGCCAGCAGTCCCGCGCACGCGAATCCAGCACGTGCCCGATCTTGAGCTCCCCGCATGAGCCGCGTCGCTCTTTCCGGATCGCTATCGCTGCGCGGCCGCCGCCTGATCGATAATCCGACTCTGCCGGAGTACCTGCAGGAACATTTCGCGCGGCGCGCTGCACCCTTTCATCCGCAGCTGCGTCCTTCGGGGTACATCCCGCTGTGCATCGCCGAGAACAAGCTCGTCGGCGAGCTGCTCTTGGCGAAGCTCGATAGCTGCGGTCCGATGCCGGAAGCCGCGCTCGGGTACGACTCCATGCTGGGCTCTCTGGCTTTTCGCCAGGCGCTCGCCCGCTTCATGGGGGACCGCTTCCTGGGACGCCAGTTCGAGCCGGAGCAATTGGCGGTGCTGGCGGGTGCGGGCAGCGTGCTCGAGATCCTGTTTCACGTGCTTGCGGATGCCGGCGAGGGCGTGTTGGTTCCGACGCCGAGCTACGCCGGATTCTGGCCGGATCTCGAGACGCGCGACGCGCTCGCCATCGTGCCCGTTCATACCTCGAGCCAAGACGGCTTTCACCTGCACACGGCGCAGCTCGACGAAGCGATTGCAGCCGCGGGCCGACCGGTGCGCGCGCTCTTGTTCACCTCACCAGACAATCCCACCGGCCGCGTCTACTCGGCGAGTGAGCTCGAGACCCTGATCCGCTGGGCGGAAGAGCGCGGCATCCATCTCGTCATGGACGAGATCTACGCGTTGTCCGTATTCGGACAGCAGGGCTTCATTAGCGCTGCGAGCCTGCGTCCGCTGCTCGGTGAGCGCGTGCACATCGTCTGGGCGTTCTCGAAAGACTTCGGGATGAGCGGCGCGCGAGTCGGTGTACTGGTCAGCGAAAACGAGGCCGTGATCGAGGCGGTGAGCTCGCTTTCGTACTGGGCGTGTTGTTCCGGACCCACGCAGCACCTGCTCGGCTCGATGATCGCCGACGAGCCCTGGGTGGATGCGTATCTGGACAGCATGCGCCGCCGGCTGCAGCGCGCGTACGACGAGGTGTGTCTCGCCCTGGACGAGTTCCAGATTCCCTATTTCCCGGCGTCAGCGGGGTTCTTCGTGCTGCTCGATTTGCGGCGCTTTCTCGCGAGCCCGACGTGGGAGGGCGAACACGCCCTGTGGCAGCGCATCCTGCAGGGGGTCAACGTCAACCTCACGCCCGGCGCAGCGTGTCGGGTCGGAGAGCCCGGCTTCATGCGTCTCTGTTTTGCAGGTATCGAGACGCCCACCCTGCTGCACGCGGTGCGTGCGCTCGGACGCGTACTCGCGGGTGGAGGACGCTGAGCGCCAATTCGGCCGAGTGAAGCGCAATCCGAGTGCCGGATGCGAAGCTTTCACTCGGCCGAA
>DATHEN010000020.1:0-2458 GCA_035318565.1 Polyangiaceae bacterium | reverse complement strand
CGCGACCTGCAAGAGCCGAGTAGAGCGCGGAGCAGGCCTGCTCCACGTCGGCTGCCGGAGTCAGACTGTTACCGCTAACCGGAGTGAACAGCACCACGCGCGGCCCGGAGGTCGGGTTGCTTGCGGAGCGCCGCCGCGCCTCGAGCCCATCGAAGCCGGGCGGACCACACACGACGATGCGATCGCTCCCCCAGCCCAACGACTCGAGGAGTGTTTTGGTCTGTGCACCCCAGACACAAGTGTAGCCGCTGTGGGGCCACGCGTGTTTCGGATGGCGCGACATGATGCCATGCTGTACGTGCACGAGCGGTATGTGCCGCTCCTCCGCGGCCCGCGCCAGCATGCGTCCGACGGGCATTTCATGGTTCGCCAGCACCAGCGAGGACGGCTGATACTCCGTGAGCAGACGGCGCACGACCAGTTCGAGCGGTGTCACACCGGCCAACGCGAACAGCATCGTGTCAACTCGCACGCGCGCGCTGTTCGCGGGCGGTTCTCGAGCAAAGCCGGGCCGTAGCTCGCGTGCGACGCGCACCGCCGCCGGCACCCGCCGGGCGAATTCCGCCACTCCGTGCAGCCTTCCGAGCTGCGTCACGCTCGCTCCTATCCACCGAGCGGGAAGCGATTGACGCTCGAGCCTAGCCACTAGCCGCGGGTCCCGAAAAACGAGAAACACCGGTAACGCTTCACCAGAGCTCGCAACCGCGTGCGCGACAGGAGCCAAGTGCTTGACGTGACTCTCCGACCACACGCAAAAAAGTATTTTGCGTCCGGCCGCGAGCTGCGGTTTGGTCCCGAGCTCGGCCCGCCGCGGCGCTCGCCAAGCCTCGAGGGCCGCGCGTGCCGGTAGCGCCGCAATTCTCAGCTTCTCCAAACGACTTCGCGGCGTCGATTTCATGTCGAGCACGTTGAACAGCGCGAGATCGAGCGCCTCTAGAGCACCCCTGTCTCCCTTCAATGCTTCGCGCGCGCCCTCGGCGGCCCGCAGCATTGCCCACTGTCGCTCATAGTTTGCCACGGGCCTCGCTGCGCTGTTGTTCCAACAAAAAGCGTGCAAACGCAAGGTCGAGCTCGCTGTTGATATCCACCGAACGTTCGCGCGGCATTACATACCCCCGGCATTCCTCGGTGACGATGAGCCCGCGTTCGATCGCGCTGCGGCGCGCCACATAAACCGAACAATTCCGGACATATACTTGTTCGAGCGCATGCGCCGCCATACGCCCCTCTTCCTCCTTCAGATAGGGAACCAGGCGATCCCCCTGCATCAGTTTGAGCTTACTCGGGTGGATCCAGTGGTCCACCAAGACCACGCTGACAGCGCTTTCTGCACCGCTCTGTTCCAGCAATCCCACCGTGGCGTCTATGTCTTCCGGCAACGTCAGAGGTGAGCTCGGCTGCAGGATGACCACTGCATCGAAATGCACGCCATCGCGCTCGAACACAGTCAATGCGTGTCGAACGTAGTCGATGGCCGGCGCGGTATCCGTCGCGAGCTCTGCTGGTCTGCGCAGGGGAACGAGTTTCGGGTAGGAGTCAGCGCGGCGTAAGATCTCGTCGTCGTCCGACGACAGTGCGAGCGTGTCGATGCGACGCGCGCCGAGCCCCGCCTCGATGACCCAGTCCACGAGCGGTTTGCCGGACAAGTCCTGCAGGTTTTTGCGCGGAACGCGCTTGGAGCCGCCGCGCGCGGGGACGATGCCGAGCGTGTTCATGCACTCTCCGACAAAGCTCGTGCAACGCGTTCCGCGACGAAACGTTCGACCTTGTCGAACGATTCGAACGTGTTGCCGCCAATATGCGGAACGATGATCAGCCGAGCAGGCTCGCGCCGCGCAAACTCGAGCAATGGGTGCTCGAGCCCGATCTGAGGTTCTCCTTCGAGAACATCGAGCGCCGCGCCAGCCAGCATCCCGGACTCCAGCGCAGCGAGGAGCGCGACCTCGTCGATCAAACCGCCGCGCGAGGTATTGATCAGATGCGAGCCGGGACGCATGTGAGACAAAGCCATCGCGTCAATCAAGTGCCGCGTGGCAGGCTCGTAGCTCACGTGCAGCGTGACCAACTCGACGTCTTCCAGGAGCGCTTCCAAAGTCGGCTTTCGCTCGAGCAAATCGCGCGGGAAATCGGGCCGCGGATCGTATCCGACGGTATGCGCGCCAAACGCCTGCAGATAGCGGGTAACGATACGTCCGAGACGGCCCACCCCCACGACGCCGACGCGGCGATCGCACAGTTCTTTTCCTCGAAAGTCGTCCCGATTCCAAGCGCCCGCGCGAACCGCAGCCGCCGCGCTCGGTATTTGGCGGAGCAGCGCCAGCGCGAGGCCTATCGTCAGCTCGGCGGTAGCGCGCACGTTGTCCAGGAACGCGGTCTCTCCACGAAGACTCACGACCCGCACGTCGCGGGCGCGGCATGCTTCGAGATCGATGTGATCGAGCCCTGTAACCGGACACGC
>DATHEN010000019.1:0-2711 GCA_035318565.1 Polyangiaceae bacterium | reverse complement strand
GGTTGTAACGGAGGTAAACATGGCACGCGACGGCTCACACTCCCACACGCTGCAGCTCACACACGGGCAGCGCGCGATTCTCTGCTCTCTCACGCTGCTGGCCGCACCCTTCGCCAATCAGTGCGGGCAGACCTCGAGTTCGCCCCTGCCTTGTGACATCGACAACATCCTGCGTGAAAAGTGTCAGGCGTGTCACGCGGCGACGCCGAAGTACGGCGCACCGATGCCACTCACGACCTACGCGGATCTGTTGAAGCCGGCGCCCTCGAATCCCTCGGTGCCCATGTGGCAGATGATGCAGTGGCGTGTAAATCACCCGACCTCCCCCATGCCGCCCATCGGACAGACTCCGCTGACGGACTCTCAGCAAGCGCGCCTGAACCAATACTTCACGCAGCAAGCGCTGCCCGGCACGCAGAACTGCACGAATCTAGTGCCTCCGGGCGATTCGAACGCACTCACGGGTCCCGAATATCTGCCGTGCACACCGAACGTGCGATTTACGGCTCACGCCAGCGGCTCGACGAACAAGTACACGGTGCCGACCTCGTATACGAACACCTACTCGTGTTTCACGTTCAGAAACCCGTTTCCCTCCGGCCAGCATGCGACGGCGTGGGCACCGATCATCGACAACGATGCCATCGTGCATCACTGGATCCTGTTCGGGATGGACAGCGGCACCGATGGCCAGGTCGTGCGTGCCGACGCTTGCTACGCGGCGTCGGCATACGGCACCATGGTGGCTGCCTGGGGACCGGGTGGCCCCAATACGGTGCTGGACAATGACGTCAGCCTCGGCCTCGGCTACCCGTTCTACACGCTGCAGATACACCACTCGAACACGACGAACGCGACGCAGACAGACGCCAGCGGCGTTGCGTTCTGTGCGGGATCACCCAGGCAGAACGTGGCAGGAATCATCACCCTGGGGAGCACTGAGATCGACATTCCGCCGGGAGCCGTCGACGTCAAAGGAGCTGAAAGCGTCTGCGACAACCTGTCGATAGACTCTACGCCCATCACCATCATCAGCAGCTTGCCGCACATGCACCGGCTCGGCCGCGGCTTCCGCACCGAGCATTGGGGCTATAACGACTTGTCCTATCTCCCGATGGGCGAGTGGAACTTCGACGCGCAAAGGGCGTATTACCAACGGCCACGCAGAGTCGTGCAGCCGAACCAGGGACTGCGCACTACGTGCTGGTTCAGTAACCCCACCACTCGAGCGGTTGGGTTCGGGCCGGCCACTACAGACGAGATGTGTTACGACTTCCTGATCGGCTACCCGTTCGAAAAAGCCGTGAACAGGTGCGGCCCCACCCTCTGACGGACGCGCAACGAGGCTGACTTTCTGCGCACCGCATGCGATTGACATGCTCGTGCGGACCTCAACGCCGCATCAGTGCGACGAGCAGCGCCGCAGCGCCAACGACGGCGGGCGCCGCGCCCAAACCCAGGCCGAGCTCCGTGCATTGTCGGGCCTCGGCGTACCCTTCCGCCTGAATTGCGGCCTTGGCGGAGGGATCGATGCTCGGCCCCGCCAGGATTCGATCGACCTTGCGCTCACCCAGGAACGTGCCGAGCACGCCGGTGCCCATTGCCGAGAGTGCGAGCATCAGTCCCACTCCCGCGATGACGGGCGCGAGACGCACGCGAAACACGGCCAACCCGAGCCCTGTGAGTCCAACCGCCAGGCCCAACACGGCCACGAAGCTCAGCGCATACGCGGCCCAGCCGCATTCGAAGAAGGCTCGCACGGGTTATCCAAAGGTTACCGCGCGGGGCGCGCGTGGAGGTACCAGAGTACACCCGAGCGCACAGTACACGTATCGAGAGTTCTATTCGAACGAGCTCCCGACGAACCGCTGCGTCAGCATCACTCCCGACGACTGCCCGTCATCAGCCAGACGGCGAGCGACTTCGCGTCGCTCCCGCTCTTCACCACTACACGCGGGGTGCGTTGACCGTCCCAGTGAAACATGTTTCACTTTGTGCGATGTTGGACGACTCGACGCGCCACTACTGGGAAATTCCGGAGACGCTCGTCACTGCTGCTTGGGCCGAGAAGCGCCGCCTGGCGGCTCTCCTGCACGAGCTTTCGGCCCTCTGCGTGACTACGGACGCACCGCAGGCAAGTCTCGAGCGCGCCTCGGCCGCGACGCGCGAGGCGTTGGAACAGCTTCGGCCCCATCCGCAGCGCACCTACCAGCAAGGCTTTCCCCAGTGCCGCAGCATGGACGACCTGGCGGTTTTCACTGATCGCGCCACTCTGGTGGGAGGATGCAACCCGGTCGCTCCGCCGATGAAACTGAGTCTAGAAGGCGATACCGCCGTCGCGCTGGTCACTTTCGGGCCGGTGTTCGAGGGAGCGCCGGGCTTCGTGCATGGTGGCATGGTGGCCGCGGCTTTCGATCACTTGCTCGGGTATCTGCAAGTCCGCCGCAACGTACCCTCGCTGACCCGTTCACTCACGGTGCACTACAAGAGCCCCACGCCGTTTCAAACCGAGCTGCGCATCGAAGGCTGGCTCGACCGCAGCGAAGGCCGCCGCCACTACCTCGCCGCTCGTTGCCTAGCTGGCACCGACGTCACCGCTGAAGCCGAGGCTCTGTTCGTCGAGCTTCCAGCCGGGGCGTTCCAGAAGCTGTTCGAAAGCGTCGGCGAAAAGTACGCTTGAGTGGATCGTGCTTCGGCGTTGATCGTTCGCA
>DATHEN010000018.1:0-4387 GCA_035318565.1 Polyangiaceae bacterium | reverse complement strand
CGCGAGCGCGCATTTCGTTACATCGAGACGAGGTGGAACGTCAGAGGGTGGCCAGGTACGCCAAGAGCTCTTCGCGTCCTTCGGCCGGAAGGTCCAGTCCGAACGGATGTCCGGGTGCGGCTCGGCTCGGATCGAGCAACTCGCGTACGTCGAAGACAGCGCCGTTGGCGAACAGCCGCTGCCGGTCGCCCACGCCGCGCAATGAAGGCACTCGGTAGTTGCCAGTGAAGCGGTCCGGGCTCTCTCCCACACTGCGATCGGTGCCCACGACGTCGAGCGGTACACTCGGACCGCTGAAGCTCGGCGGTCGGTGACAGCCGGCGCAGCGCTCGGAAAAGAGCCGTTGCCCGCGTGACGTTCGCTCGTTGGTTTGCAAAAGCGGCGTAGGCTCGAGATTCCAGAGATACAGCGCCAGCGCGAACGCCAGCTTGCGCGGCGGGCGCACCGATTCTCCGAGCGACGTGATGATCAATGTTTCGATGCGAACCGCCAGCGGGATCAAGCCATTTTTCAAGGTTGCTGCGCGATGCAGGTTCGTTTGCGAACGCACGGCGCGAAGGTCCCCGACAGTCGTGGGATTGTCGCGGCCGTCAGCGGTGACGTCGAGGCGCCCCTCGTGGCCGGTGCTCGCAGCCACGCCGCCGTAGTACTCCGCGGAGGCCGCCTCGAGGTCGATCTGCGCGTTGTTCTTGCCGGCGATGATCCGATCGTTCTCCGAGCTCGCGTGGCAACTGGCGCAGGTCAGCGCAGGCTCCACCTGGCCGGAAGGCAGCTGGGTCCAGAGCGCGCCACCGAGTCGTGACCCGTCCGCCCAGAAACCATGGCGCGGCATGAAATCCGGACCGCCGAGCAGGACTCGCAGCGGCGTGAATACCTGCACGGGATAGCCGAAGAACGCTTTGCGTCCGAGCTCGAGCAAGGCATCCCGCTCCCAGGGGACGTCATCGATGCTCGCGCGCGACCAAGCGTCCGACGGACTCGCTGGCGGCTGGGCGCGCTGCAGATCTACGGCGCTGACGTGCGGGTTCCATTCTGGCAGCGCACCCCAACCCGCGGCCGTGTAGCGAGAAAGTCGAAGCGCCGAATAGGCGTTGTTCGGATTGACGATCGAATCGACGAGCTGGTTCCGGCGGTACTCCGGGTCGCCGTCGTAGCGGACGCCTTGCGCGATTTCATCGCTTTGGCTCGTGTCGTTGCCCGACGACGAGCCGCAGCCGGTGCACTCGAGCAGTGCCAGCGCTGCGACCCAGCGTCGCGCCTGTCGAGTCAATCAGCCCACGCAATGAGAGTTGGAGCACTTCCAGTGACCTGCCATGGGCGAGTACGCGCAATACCAGTTGGCACCCGCACCGCTGCAGTCGGAGTCGTTCACGCACTCGTCTTGCGGCGTGTGGCAGTAGTAGCCCACGATCTTGGTGTAGTTCCCGCAAGTTCCCAGGGTCGGCGAACAATAGCCTCCGCTACCGCAGTCCGCGTTCGTCTTACAGTTGCCTTCCCGCAAGCACTGGTTGTTGTCGCTACGGAAACCGCCTTCGCACTCGCACACGCCTGAAGTGTCCGCGCCCGTGCAGTCGCCATCGGCGAAGCATTGGTCGTACGTACAGCGCCAACCGTCGTGCCCATTGCCGCCGCAGCGCCCGTTGATGCCGGCGGTGCATTCCGCGTGCGAGCGACACTCGATAGGCGGGCCGCCCGCGTCCGGCGCCATCGGGTCGGGCTCGGGCCGCGTCTGATCGCACGCCGTAGCGCTCGGGCGGTGCTTCAACGGCACCTGGCTCGTTCCGCCGTTTCCTCCGGAGCCTGCCGAACCCCCCGTGCCGCCGCTTCCCGCGGTTCCTGCGTTGCCGCTTGCTCCGCCCGCCCCTCCATGCGTGGAGCCTCCGCAGGCCACCGCCAGAATGCTCAAGCTCATCGCGGTCAGCGCTGTTCTCATCGCGTGTTTTCTCCTCGCACAAGGATCGCCCGTCCGAGTCCTCGACGCAACCAGCACACCGAAAGCCTGTGAGATCCGTGCGCGTCTCATGTGCGCGCACGGTGCGCGCGCGTGCCCTGGCGACGTCCCATTTCATGGTCGGTCCAGGTGCGTGGTTTCGTCGTGTGCACGTTGCGCCGCTTGCGGAGCACTACTACTTTTGGAGCCGTTTCAAGGTTCGGATGTCGCGGCGCCTCGCGACCAAGCACAAGGACGACAGCATGGAACGTTCGACGCTCGCGCTAGTCACGGCTCTGTCGCTCGCAGCGTGCGGTGAAGCGCCGTCTTCTGCCTCCGAGACCGCGAAGTTGACGCGCGACTCGACCGCAGCGAGCGAACCCAGCATGACCGTCGTGCCGAACGACGATCTTCTGGATGGACAAGAAGTCGAGGTCACGCTGAGCGGCTTTCCGGCGAACACCCAGGTGATAATCGGCGAGTGCGTGGGACATTTGGCGTTGGGCAGTCAATGCGGCGGCGTTTGGCAGTTCGTGACCACGAACGCAGAGGGCGTGTTTCAGGGGCACGTGCGAGTGAAGCGTTATTTCGAGCCGCTCTCGTACGCGTACACGGTGTCCTGCGCAGAGCCGGGCTCCTGCGTGCTCGGCACGGTCATAGACGCGGGGGTCTTCGAGGTGCCGCTCTATTTCCGTGACGTTCCCATCCTGAAGGGCACGCTTCGAGTCGAGCCGAGCGCGGTGGATCCCGGCGAGTTCGTCACGGTGACGGGCAGCGGCTGGTCACCGGGAGCCGTTGTCCAGACGTCCTTCACCGCAACTCGGGGCGGCACCAACGACTATACTCAGGCTCAGCAGGTGGTCGCGGACGATACTGGATCGTTTGCTACGAGCCTGCCCGCGAGTGCGATGCAGGGCTACGTCGACTACGACGACTACATCGTCGATCAGACCTACGTCGATTGCACGGCGGCCTCCGATGCTTGCGGCATACTTGCCTTGGATACGCGAGAGCCCGAGACGACCCAGGTTCGAGTGCCCGTAGCCGTGCGGCCGACGGGTGCGGCGGCGGGTGGCGCGACGCTCGATCTCGAGAGCCCGCTCGTGGACGCGCTCGTGGTTCGGCTGCGGGGCTCCGGGTGGGGCCAGAATCAGGTGCTGAGGGCGTGGCAGTGCAAGGGCGCGAGCTTCGAGGGCTGTGCCTACGTTCAAGATCAGTTCGGTCCAATCACGCTCTACACCGGCGAAACGGGGTCATTTCGCGCTTACCCCAGGCTCCATGCGCGAATGTTCGAGCGAGGCGCGCTGGTCGATTGCATCGACGAGCCGGGTTGCACGCTGGTGATTGCGGATCCGAATGCATTGCAGGCCACTGCGGTACGCGTCCCGCTCCCCTATGTACGCGGGGACCAATTCGAGGTCACGTCGCGCTACAGCGCTGGCGAAGAAACCTGGTTCCAGGATGGGCTCGAGCTCACTGGAAATAGCGAGTCGGATTTCCAGCAGACGAGCGCCAAGCGAACCCTTTGGCTTTTGGCGCTTGCCGGCGCGAGCTCGGGCGGTAAGCGCCCGAACACCGGGCCCCACAGCCATACCAGCACTTACTCGTACGTAGACTACCTCGCCACGAGTGAGCAAGCGGCGCGCTTCGACTACACGGCCGTAGAAATTCAAAAGGTCGGCTCGCTGTTCTGGTCGTGGTTCATCCAGGGGCTGCCGCAGCCTGGCCCGTGAGCCTGGCTCCGTGATTTTGCGCGTGCGTCTTCAACGCGTGCCGGGCGAATCCTTGGCGCAGCGAAAGCCTGCGACGAGCAGGCGCCAGCTCCCCGGGTGGTGCACTCGGTTCGACGCGCGCAGACCGGCGGCGTGGTAGTTGAACGCGCCGCCGCGCAGCACCCGTTCGCATTCGGACGGAATGGGATTCGTGCCGGTATAGCCCTGCTGCCCGTTTCGCCGGAGCTCGTCTTGAGCGGCCATTATTTCCTCGCACGTGCCCGGCTCGCCGCGCGCCGCCCCCTCGCGTTCGTAGGCGTACGGATCGTAGAAGTCCTCCGTCCATTCCCAAACGTTCCCCGCCAGGTCGAGGTGCCCGTACGGACCGGCGCCTTCTGGGTAGGAGCCGACGGGCATCGTGGCGCCGCTCACGGAACCGGAAAAACATCCGTGCTTCAACGGATCGGGCTTGGCTTCTCCCCACACGTACGTGCGACCGTCGGCGCCGCGGGCCGCTCTCTCCCACTCCGCTTCGCGCGGTAAGCGTTTGCCGCTCCACTCACAGTAGGTCTTCGCATCGAACCAGGAGACGCCCACGACGGGCTGCGTTGGACCGCGAAAACGATCATCTGTGCCCATCTTCATGCTTGCGGCAACGCCCTGACGGTATGGCTTACACACCTTGGCTTCGACGCACGCTTGATAGTCGCGATTCGTAATCTCCAGTTTATCGAGCAACAATCCC
>DATHEN010000017.1:0-3080 GCA_035318565.1 Polyangiaceae bacterium | reverse complement strand
GAAACGGAGATCGTCCCCTGATCGAGGTCGGCTTCGTCGGCGCCCACGATGCGATACTCCAGCTCTTCTTCCGTATCGATGTTCATCAGTGTGACGCTCGCGCCGAATTTGACGCGGTCGCCGCTCAGCTTGCTCGGATCGATGACCTCGGCGCGCGACAGCTTGTCCTCGATGTCCTTGATGCGCGCTTCGATCATGCCCTGACGCTCTTTGGCGGCATGATATTCGGCGTTCTCGCTGAGATCCCCGTGCTCGCGGGCCACGCCGATCTCACGGGAGACCTTGGGGCGCTCCTCCTTGAGGCGCGCCAGCTCGTCTCGGAGTTTCTGCGAGCCCTGCGGCGTCATGGGAACTTTCTCGGCACTCATGGCCTTCGACTTCTACCGCAGCCCGGCTTTTGATCAAGAAAGCATGCGGCTAAAACGCCCCGCCCGGCCCTTGCAATCGTCAATATTAACAGCTACCACCCGGGCCGATATGCGATGGCTGCTCGGCTTGGCGCTCGCCTGCTCGCTCTGCCTGGCCATTTTGGGCTGCCGCTCGGAACGGCCGGCAGATAGCCCCCTTCGCTACGCGGAAAACGCGCGGCGCGACTACGAAGAAGCCCTCAAGGTCTACTTCGACCGAGACTGGGAAGAGGCCGTGACCTTGATGCAGGAAGTGAAGCGCAAGTACGGCTACAGCCGCTACGCGCGCCTCGCCGAGCTCCGGATAGCGGACGCCTCATTTCATCAAGAGAAGTTTCCGGAAGCGGTCACGGGCTACAAGGCCTTCGTCCACGATTACCCGAACGATCCCGAGGTCCCGTACGCGCGCTACAAAGTGGCACGTTCACTGTACGAAGAGTCGAGCCAGTCGCTCTTGATGCCGCCCCTCGAAGAACGCGACCTGGCGTCGGTGAACGACGCTCACGCCACGATTCGCGAGTTTCTGGCCGACTATCCGAACTACAAGCATGTGCGCGAGCTCGAGCACATGCTGGAGGTCGTGACCGGCATGCTCGTGCGTCACGAGCTCTACGTCGCCCGCTTCTATCTGGCGCGGGACAACTTCAAAGCCGCAGTCGCCCGCTGCCAGTACGCCCTGCGCAACTTCGAGGACTCGGGTCTCGAGGCCGAAGCGATGGTGCTGCTCGGCGAGACGTATCTGAAGATGAAGCAGCGCAAGAAGGCACGCGCCGTGTTCGAACACGTGCTGGCGCGCTACCCGGAGAGCCCCTTTTCCCTCCCAGCGCGGCAATTTTTGAGCTCACTGGGCCGGAGCACTGCTGCAAAAATGGACGCGCGACAGAACTGAGGGCACCCTGTTCGGTCATGACGTCCGGCGCTGAATCCCCTGCCTTGGCCACGGTTTCGCCCACCGTCCTGGTGGTGGACGACGAAAAGAACATCCGGCGCACGCTCGAAATGGTGCTGAGCGGCGAGGGTTACCGGGTCATCGAGGCCGAATCCGCCGAGAAGGCGCTGGCGGTGCTCAGCAATCCGGAGCAGCCCGTGGACCTCGGCATCTTCGACCTGAAGCTACCGGGAATGAGCGGGCTCGAAGCGCTCTCGCGCCTGCGCGCGGACGAGGCGACGCGTGACGTGCCGGTGATCGTGATCAGCGGTCACGCCACCGTGCACGACGCGGTAGCCGCCATCAAGCTCGGCGCCAGCGACTTCTTCGAGAAGCCTCTGAACCGCGAGCGCGTGCTGGTGAGCGTGCGCAACTGCATCAAGACCGCGCGCTTGAGCCGCACCGTCGAGCAGATGCGTAGCGAGCTCGAGACGCGCTACGAGATGATCGGGACGAGCGCTACCATGCAGAAGCTCTTCCAGGACATCGACAAGGTCGCCCCCACCAAGGCCAGCGTGCTCATCACCGGTGAGAGCGGCACGGGCAAGGAGCTCGTGAGCCGCGCGATTCACCGGCTGAGCCCGCGCAAGGACGCCCCCTTCATCAAGGTGAATTGCGCCGCGATTCCGCGCGAGCTGATCGAGAGTGAGCTGTTCGGTCACGAGCGTGGATCGTTCACGGGCGCCCAGGCGCGCAAGCGCGGGTTCTTCGAGCAGGCCCACGGCGGCACGCTGTTCCTGGATGAAATCGGGGATATGGACCTGGCTGCTCAAGCCAAGGTGCTACGCGCGCTGCAGAACGGCGAGATCGTTCGGGTTGGCTCCGAGCACGTCATTCACGTCGACGTGAGGGTGCTGGCCGCAACCAATAAAGATCTATCACGTGAAGTATCAACCGGAAACTTCCGAGAAGACTTGTTTTTTAGGCTAGATGTTTTCCCGATCCGGGTGCCCGCGCTGCGCGAGCGGCGCGAGGACATTCGCCTGATGGCCGATGCCTTCGTGAGCGCGTTCTGCAAGGAGAACGGCCTGCGTCCGAAGGCGATCGACAACGTGGTGCTGGAGGCGCTCGCCAACCGCAAGTGGCCGGGCAACGTGCGTGAGCTCAAGAACGTGGTGGAGCGCGCGGCGATCTTGTCCGGAGACGTTCTGACGATCGCGGACCTGCCGGAAGACCCTCACGTCAGTCCCTTCGAGGACGAGAGCGAGGACTCGGCCGCGGAGGACACGGACGTGCCGGTGCCCGCTGCACACAAGAGCAGCGGCGAGCGGCTCACGCTACGCGAGTACCGCGAGGCCGCCGAACGCAGTTACATAGTCGAGACGCTGAAGGCGCTCGAGTGGAACATCTCGAAAGCGGCTGTCACCCTCGGCGTGGAGCGCACCAACCTACATAAGAAGATACGTTCGTACGGGATCAAACGAGGTGCGGGCTGAAAGTGCCTGGCCGAGCCGGTCGCGGCCATCTGATCGGCATCGGCAGCCCTGCGGCGCTCACACGCTCCGGCAAGTCGCCCGCGCTGCTCGCGCTCCACGGCTTCACCGGTACGCCCCTGGAGGTCGAGCTGGCGGTGGATGTCGCCGAGGAGCTCGGTCTGGCTGCGTTTGCGCCGCTACTGCCCGGACACGGCACGCACGCGCGCGATTTGGCAAAACTTCGCTTCGACGACTGGCTCGCGGCGGCGGAGGAAGCCTTCGATACGCTCGCGCGCGAACACGAGCGAGTGGTCGTCGCGGGGCTGTCCA
>DATHEN010000016.1:0-3796 GCA_035318565.1 Polyangiaceae bacterium | reverse complement strand
CGATGATCCTGGAGCGGCCCTTCTTCTGGGCCTGAACCACCTCCTCGCTCATCTCGACTTTGATGGCCTTGGGCTCGTTGCGCTGCGCCTGATCGGCGGAAATAGAGCCGTAAGGATCTGTCGCGTCTATCCTTCGCGTCGGCTTCGTCGAAGCGAACGGAGGGGTGGGAATGCCAGCCGGCTTGGGAATACCCACGGGCGGCGGAATGGAAACGTCGCCGGCGGCGACGCCCACCGATTTTTTGCCGAGGCGGGCCTTCAGATCGATCTTGGGCTTCTTTTCTTCGGCCATGAGCGTATGCGGGCTGATTAGTTCGCTTCCCGCCAGCGATCGTTTTTGCGACAGTAGCGGCCGCGCGCTAGGCGGGCAAGCTTGAATCTTTCCGGAAGCAACGCGCGCGAAGAGCGCTATAAGGGGCGCCGAGAATAGCTCTGATGCCGCGCCTCGACGTCGAAACCAAGACGCTCCGGACGCCAGACGGAACCCACATCACCCTCTACGACACTACCGGTGACAAACCACCCGTAGTGCTGGCGAACGGGCTCGGCGGGCCTTTCAACACCTGGCGCCACCAGGTGGACTACCTCCGCGAGCGCTATCGCTTGGTGAGTTGGGATTACCGCGGACTCGGTAGGTCCTCGCACCCAGCGGAGCAGCCGCCGCGCTTCGACATGGCGAGCCACGTTGCGGACCTCGAGGCCGTGCTCGCGGAAACGGGCATCCAGCGGGCCGCATTCATCGGTTGGAGCATGGGCGCTCAGGTACTGCTCGAGCTCTACGACCACGCGCCCGAGCGTTTCTCACATCTGGTTTTCATCAACGGCACTTTCGGGCGTCCGTTCGAGACGGTCGCCGTCCCACTCGCGGCGCGTATCATTCCCCGACTGGCTCAGCAGGTGCAGCGCCACCACCGCGTTGGGTCCAGACTCCTGCGGCGCGCCACACGCTGGCCGGAAACACTGCTGTGGCTCAAGCGCCTGGGCTTGATCGGCAGCACCGTGGACAGCGAGCTGTTCCGCGAAATGTCCGCCGAGTTTTCGGAGCTCGATCTGGAAGCGTACCTGCGCATGCTGCGCTCGCTCGGTGACCATGACGCTGCGCGTGTGCTGCCCAAAGTGCAGGTGCCCACGCTGATGATCGCGGGCGAGCGCGATGCCTTCACCCCGCGCCAGATCACCGAACAAATGGCGCTGCGCATCGCTGGCTGCGAGCTCTTATTGGTCCGCGGGGCCACGCACTACACCGCCGTCGAGTATCCGGAGCTCGTGAACCTCCGCATCGAGAAATTCTTCCGCGAGCATGACTACGGCTAGGTCCATCGGGAGCACAGCTCCCGCCCCGCTCGAATGAATCGAGCCAGGCCCCACGCTCAGGTTTCGGGGCCCCGACGGCCCCGACCCCGAAACGATTCTTACTTCTGAGACACGGCACTCTTGAGACGCGACGCGGCCTCTCTGCTCCCTCCACGCCCGATTGACCCGCTCCGGGACTGGTGCCAGGCTTCGCGCCGTGAAAACGCGGGTTGTGGTCGTCGATAACTACGACTCCTTCACCTATAACCTCGTGCAGTATCTGCAGAGTCTGGGCGCAGACTGTAACGTTTACTTGAACGATCGTACGACGCCCGAGGCGATCGCCGCCGAGGCTCCCCAGGGCATTCTGATTTCGCCGGGGCCGGGCACGCCGGATGACGCCGGCGTCACCCTGTCCGTGCTGCGTGACCTGGCAGGGCGCATTCCCATTCTCGGAGTGTGCCTGGGACACCAGGCGATCGGCCAAACGTACGGCGGGAAGGTAGTCCGCGCCGAGCGGCTCATGCACGGCAAGACCTCGCCCATCGAGCACGACGGCCGCACGCTGTTCGTCGGACTGCCCACGCCCTTCGAAGCCACGGGTTACCATTCGCTGATCGTCGCACCCGAGAGCGTGCCGGATTGCCTCGAGATCAGCGCGCGCACGGCGGAAGGTGAAATCATGGGATTGCGTCACAAGAGCCTTCCCGTAGAGGGGGTTCAGTTTCACCCCGAGTCCGTGCTCACCGAGCATGGACTCCCGCTCCTCGAGAATTGGTTGAACGCGTTATGAGCTCCTCACCCAAATTCGCCGCTGTGCTCGGCGAGCTCGGCTCCGCCGGCGGCATCACGCCCCAAACCGTCCGCGCCGTCTTCGACGCGATCTTGCGCGGCGAATGGACGCCGGTGCAAGTCGCCGGTTTCCTCGTGGCGTTGCGCATGCGCGGCGAATCGGCGGAAACCATCGCCGCCGCGGCCGAAGCCATGCGCGGCGCCATGGTCGCCGTGGATCATCAGCTGCCATGCGTGATCGACACCTGCGGTACCGGTGGCGACGGGCTCGGCACCCTCAATCTATCGACAGGCGCGGCGATCATCGTCGCGGCCTGTGGCGTCCCCGTCGCCAAGCACGGCAACCGCGCCGTTTCGAGTCGCGCCGGCAGCGCGGACGTGCTCGAGGCGCTCGGCATCGCGCTCGACCTGCCGGCGTCCAGCGCCGGGGATATCTTGCGCGAAGCGAACATCGCATTTTTGATGGCACCCGTGCACCACCCCGCCATGAAACACGCCATCCAGGCGCGGCGTGAGCTCGGCATTCGCACGGTGTTCAACTGTTTGGGCCCGCTCGCCAATCCAGCGCGCGCCACTCACCAATTGCTAGGCGCTTACGACGACACGCTGCGAGGAGTACTGGCCCGCACCCTGCGGACACTCGGAACGCAGCGCGCGTGGGTCGTGCACGGCAGCGATGGCCTCGACGAGATCAGCCCCGGCGGGCGCACCCGGGTTACGGAGGTCGACGGATCCTCGATAAACGAGCTCGAAGTCGCTCCCGAGGATTTCGGCTTGAAGCCTCTGGCCCGAGACGCGATCGCCGGTGGGGACGCCGCTTTCAACGCGCAGGCTCTGCAAACCGTATTGTCGGGCGAGCCGCACCCAGCCGCGGACGCGTTCGTGCTCAACGCGGCCGCGGCGTTGGTCATCGCCAAGCGCATGCCGCCCCGGCAAGCAGCCGACAGCGCACGCGAAGCGCTGGCTTCCGGCGCCGCCAAGCGCGCAATGGACACATGGCGCGCGGCGGTCACGAAGCGCCGCCCCGCGAGCTGAACATGCTCGGCATTCTCGAACGAATTCTAGAGAGCAAACGCAACGAGCTGACGCACATGCGCGGCGTCGCGCTGCCAGCCGCGCCGCCAGCGCGTCCCGTCGACCTGCGGCGGCCCGCTGGCGCTCCCTTACGAGTAATCACGGAAATAAAGCGTCGCTCACCCTCGGCCGGGGCGCTGTCCACCGCGCTGAGCGTCGCCGAGCGCGCTGCTGCATATGCCCGCGGCGGCGCCGACATGCTGAGCGTGCTGTGCGATCGCAGCTATTTCGAGGGTTCGTTCGAGCACCTCCGCGAGGCGCGCGAGGCGTGCGCGCTACCGATTCTGTGCAAAGAATTCGTGATCGACGAGTGCCAGCTCGATTGGGCGCGCGCCTTTGGCGCCGACGCCGTGCTGCTGATCGTCCGCTGCCTCAGCGAAGAGCGCCTAGCGGTGCTCGTCGCCGCCGCGCGCGAACGCGGTCTGATGCCGTTCGTGGAGGTCACGAACGAAGCCGAATCCGCGCAAGCGCTGGCCGCAGGCGGCACGCTCATCGGGGTGAACGCCCGCGACCTAGACTCGCTGCAGATGAACCCGGGGCGGGCCAAAGAGGTGCTCGCGAAGCTACCGGCCAGCGTGACCCGAGTGCACCTGTCCGGAATCGCCACGCCGGAGGCGGTCGGAGAAGTGGCGGGAGG
>DATHEN010000015.1:0-2332 GCA_035318565.1 Polyangiaceae bacterium | reverse complement strand
TTGTCCTTGTGCATCGCGAGGATGGCTTCTTCGATCGTCCCGCTCGCGATGAGCCGATAGACCGTGACCGGTCGCGTCTGCCCGATGCGGTGCGCGCGATCCGTCGCTTGATCCTCGACGGCCGGGTTCCACCACGGGTCGAAATGAATCACCGTGTCGGCCGCCGTCAGATTCAAGCCGGAACCGCCGGCCTTGAGGCTGATGAGAAACACGGGAATGGTGGGGTCCGTCTGGAAGCGCTCGATGCGCGTCGGACGATCCATGGTGCTGCCGTCGAGGTACTCGTAGCGCACCTTGTCCTCGTCGAGAGCGTTGGCCACGAGCTTCAACATCGACACGAACTGGCTGAAAATGAGCACTTTGTGGCCGCCGGATTCGACCTCGTCCACGAGCTCGCGGAGCGCATTCAGCTTGCCGCTGTCGTCGTGGCTGAACTCGCGTGGCAAGCCGAGCAGGCGCGGATCGCACGCGGCTTGGCGGAGCTTGGTGAGTCCGGCCAGGATGTGGAGCTGACTGCGTGCGACGCCGACGCGCTCGACCTCGCCCATGACCTGGGCGCGCACCTCGCGTAGCACCTGCAGGTAGATGCCGCGCTGATCGGGCGGCAGATCGATGATCTTGTCGACCTCGAGCTTGGGCGGCAGGTCTTTGGCCACCTCGTTCTTCGTGCGGCGCAGGATGAACGGGTGAATCGTGGCACGCAGGCGAGCGGCCGTCTTGGAGTCGCCTTGATCGATGGGACGGGCGAAGCGCTCCTCGAACTTCTGAAGCGAACCCAGCAGGCCGGGGCTGACGAACTCGAAAATCGACCAAATTTCGCTGAGTCGGTTTTCGATTGGAGTACCCGTCAGGGCCAGGCGGCGTTCGGCGTTGAGCTCCTTGGCGGCTTGAGCCGTAGCGCTCATCGGGTTCTTGATGTTCTGCGCCTCATCCAGGATCGCGTAGTCGAGCCGCAGCCCCTTGAGCAGATCGATGTCTCGTCTCAAGAGCGCGTAGCTCGTGATGATCACGTTGGCATTTTCGAGCTCGTCGCGTTGCTCGCGCCGACCGGCGCCGTGCCACAGCGCCGTGGACAGAGAAGGTCCGAAGCGTTCGATCTCACGCACCCAGTTCGTGACCACGCTGGTGGGAGCGACGATCAGGGTGCGCAGAGGCTTTTCTTTGCGCTCGCCTTTGAGCATCAAGAGCAGGGCGATAGTCTGAATCGTCTTGCCGAGACCCATGTCGTCGGCGAGCACCCCGCCGGAGCCGAGCTCGTGCACGAAGTAGAGCCAGCTCAGGCCTTGCTCCTGGTACGGGCGCAGCGTCGCCTTCAGCGTGCGCGGCTTCTTGAGAGGTTTGATCTCGTCAATCGAAGCGAGTTTCTGGAACAGCGCCTTGGTGCCTGCGGAGAGCGTCGAGGAGTTCGCGTGCTGTAGTAGCTCCTGGATGCGTCCCGCCTGGGATAGCGGCAACTTGCCGGTCTTGCCTGCGGCGGACATGAGCTCGATCTCGCGATCGATCATGGCCTGCACGGTCGTGGGATCGAGCTGCGCGAACGAATTGTCCGACAGCCGCACGAACTTCTTGCCTTCACGCAGGCAACGCGCGAGCTCGTCCCGCTCGACGCCGATGCCCTCGCTCTCGTACGAGATCTTGACGCTCAGCCAGTCCACTCCGCTCGAAACGCGGGCGTTCATCAGTAGCGGCTTCGAGCGCACGTGCGTGCCCACGAGATCTTCCGGCACGTACAAATCCCACTGCTCGGGCAGCGAACCGACGCCTTCGGACCAGAACTGGATCGCGCGGTCCCCATGCGCGACGAAAAACTCGCCGCTTTCGTCGGGTGTGAGCCCCGTGCGCAGCAACTCTTCCACGGCTAGTTGCTGTGCGGCGATATCGCAGCGGATGCACTTGGCGCGCTTCTGCCCTTCCACGGGCGGCAGGATCAGCACCGGCGGCGAGATGCCGTCGGCGCGAACTTCCACCTCGACTTCGCCATAAGCAGCTCGCAGCGCCACGTGTGCCTCGGTGAGTGATCCCGACGCGCGCATGCGAAAGGTCGGTGTGAGATCGATGACGTCCGCCACCTGATTCAAGTCGGGCAATTGGCTGCCGACTTCGAGCGCGACCTTGGGCAAACCGTAAGTGATGAGCCCGATCAACTCCGATGCGGGCTCGGCGATCGTCGGGCTGCGCAGCAACCGGCGGAGCGCTGCGGGGGAAACGCGATGATCGAGGGGGCGAGCCACGCCCTCGCTGGTATCGATGTGCCAGCCGGGCGCGCCTTCGAACCAGCCGCCGCTGGTGAGCGGGAAGCGCCGGCCGTCTCCGGGTCTTTCGAACGTGCACT
>DATHEN010000014.1:0-3698 GCA_035318565.1 Polyangiaceae bacterium | reverse complement strand
TGCGCAGAAGCCGCCACCTGTTGGTCGGCGTGTGCGCTCGTGCCGATCCCGGCCGCTGACTGAGTTTTAGAGCAGCACCGAGGGGCCCCGCACGCGTCTTTCTGCGTCGTGGGGCCTCCGGGCCCCCGTTTGTCGAGGGTATGCGGCCAGAGTTGATGCGATCCCGCGCTGGACGCGGCTTCTGGCCGTACTAGTGTGAAGGCTATGCGATTGCCCCCGAGCGCGTCGGCCCCGGAACGCATTGCGATCCTTCCCCTGCGCAACTCGGTCCTGTTCCCGATGTCCGTCGTGCCCATCAACGTGGGCCGCCCGCGCAGCGTTCGACTCGTGGAGGAGCTGCTCGGACGTGAAAGCGCGCTCGTCGGGGTTCTTACGCAGAAGAACGCCGAAACGGTGGAGCCCACCTTCGAGGACCTTTACGGCATTGGAACCTTGGCTCGCGTGGTCAAGGTCATCCGCCTCAGCCCGTCAAACTACAGCGTCGTGCTGAACGGTCTCGGGCGCTTCCGTCTGCTCGAACCGCGCGGTCTCGAGCCCTACATGCGCGCCGACGTGGAGCGCATCACCGAGCAGCCGGACATCGGCCAGGATTTGAAGCAGCTCGGCCAGCGCTTGCGCGAGCGCACCCGGCAAGTGCTCGGCCTCTTGCCGAACCTGCCGAAGGAGACCGCGAGCATCCTCGACAACGTGCGCGAGCCGGGCGCTCTCGCCGACCTGATCGCATCGAATTTCCCCGAGGAGCAGGCCAGCATCCACGTGCGCCAGCAAGTGTTGGAAGCGTTCGACGTGAGCGCGCGCGTGAAGCTCGTGCTCGGTATGATCGAGCGCCAGCTCGAGGTCCTGCGCGTCAAGGACGAGATCAGCAGCATCGTCCAGGAAGAGATGAGCCGCTCGCAGCGCGACTACGTGCTGCGCCAGCAGATGCGCAGCATCAAGGAAGAGCTCGGCGAAGCCAGCGAGGACGACGAAATCGAGCAGCTGCGCGAACGCATCGCGCGCGCCGAGTTGCCGGCAGAAGCCGAAAAGGCCGCGCGCAAACAGCTCGGGCGCCTCGCCGGCATGCAGTCGCAGTCTGCGGAGTATCAAGTGACGCGCAGCTACGTGGAGTGGCTCGCGGACTTGCCCTGGAAGCGCAGCACGCCCGATCGCCTGGACGTCAAAGGCGTGCGCCGCTGCCTCGACGCCGATCACTTCGGGCTCGAGAGCGTCAAGAAGCGCATCGTCGAATACAGCGCGATCCGCCAGCTGCGGCGCGACAAGAAAGGGCCGATCCTTTTGTTCGTCGGGCCGCCCGGCGTCGGCAAGACCAGCCTGGGTCGCTCGATCGCGCGGGCCATGGGCCGGCGCTACGGACGCATCGCCCTCGGCGGTGTGCGGGACGAAGCCGAGATTCGCGGACACCGCCGCACCTACGTGGGTGCGCTGCCCGGTCGCATCGTCCAGGCCATGAAAAAGGCCGCCAGCCGTAACCCCGTGCTCGTGCTCGACGAAGTCGACAAGATGGGCGTGGACATGCGCGGCGATCCGGCCGCCGCTTTGCTGGAGGTGCTCGATCCCGAGCAGAACGACAGCTTCGTCGATCACTACATCGATCTGCCCTTCGATCTGTCCGAGGTGATGTTCATCGCCACGGCCAACTACCGCGGCAACATCCCCGATGCGCTGCGCGATCGCATGGAGATGATCGAAGTGCCGGGCTACACGCGTTCGGACAAACGCAGCATCGCCAAGCACTTCTTGGTGCCGAAACAGCTCAAGGAACACGCGCTCGACGAAACGCGCGTCCGCTTCGAGAGCGAAGGCATCGAATCGATCATCGATTCCTACACGCGCGAACCGGGCGTGCGCGGTCTCGAACGCGAGATCGCGGCGGTGTGCCGCGCCGCGGCGGTGCGCATGGCCGAAGGACAGGAAGTGAAAGGTCTGGCCGTCAATCCCGAGCTCGTGCGCGAACTGCTGGGCCCGGAGCGGCACCACCAGGAGACCGCGGAACGCAAGCTCTCGCCCGGGGTTGCCACGGGTCTCGCCGTTACGAGCTCGGGGGCCGACATCCTGCTCATCGAAGCCACGCGCATGCCGGGCAAGGGCGAAATCCGCGTGACCGGCAGTATGCGCAACGTCATGAAGGAGTCCGCCACCACCGCGCTGTCGTTCGTGCGCTCGCGCGCCGAGCGGCTCACGCTCGATCCGGAATGGCTCAAGTCCATCGACCTGCACTTGCACGTGCCACGCGGCGGCGTGGCGCGCGACGCGGCCAGCGCCGGCGTGGCCATGTTCGTGGCAGTGGTGTCCTTGCTGCTCGACGTACCCGCACGCGCCGACGTGGCAGTCACGGGCGAGATCACGCTGCGCGGCAGCATCCTCCCCGTGACCGGCATCAAAGAGAAAGTGCTGGCCGCGCACCGCGCCGGCATTCGTGAGGTGATCTTGCCGGCTCGCAACGAGCGCGATCTCGAGGACGTGCCCGACGAGATCAAGCACGATATCATCGTGCGCTACGTGCAGCGGGTGGACGAGATCCTGCCGCTCGTGCTCGCACCACCGGAGCGCACGAACGCGCCGACCGATCTGCCGCCACAGCACGAAGCCCGGCCTTGAGCAGCCAGGTTTTCGCGACCGAGCCCTAAGGCCCCGTGGATCCCTCAGCAACGGAGCGGCCGCTCTGGCGATCCCGAGCACAGCGGGGCTTTGCGCTCGCTGCGCTCGTCATCCTCGGAGGCGTGGGATTTCTGCCGCTCTTCGGCGGGCCGACTTACGAATTTGCACTCGCGGCGGGGCTCGTGCTGCCGATGGCGGCCAGCGCGGCGAGCGCGCTCGACGTCGCCGCGCGGCGGCCACAGCCGCTCACCGCTTTTAGCTACGGGCTCGAGAGCGGCTTCGTGTTCGCGCTGCTCGGGCTCGGTGTGGCTCTGCTCCACGGGCTCCGCCAAGGTTTCTGCGATCCGCTCCCCGGCATTGCACTGTACGGGCTCGGACCGGCCAGCGGCGCGCTGCTGGGCGGCGCATGGGGCAGCAGCGCGGCGCTGCTCGTGCTCCGACGCGCGCCGTCCCGCAAGCGCACCTTCCTGCTCTTGGGGCTGGCGCTGCTGGGTCCGGTAGCCAGCATCGCGCTCTGCGCCGCACGCTTTTACACGAGCCCGATGGTGTTCGCGTTCGACCCGTTCTTCGGCTACTTCGCGGGTCCGCTCTACGACACGGTCTTCGATCCCCTGCGTGACCTCCTGACCTACCGCGCGGGGTCGGCGCTGAGCCTGCTCGGGTTCGGAGTGCTGTTTTCGCGCCTCGCCGTCAGCGATTCGGGTCGTCCGACGTGGACGCGCGGCGGGCGGCTGTCGACGCTCGTGCTCGGCGCCTGCGCCTGCGCCGGCAGCCTGAGCATCACGGCGCTCGGCCCTGAGCTCGGGCACTACAGCACGAGCGCGTCGATTCAGCGCACGCTCGGCCGCCGCCTCGAGAGTCAGCGCTGCACGCTGTACTACTCGAAGAACCTACTCGCCCGCGATATGGCGCTCTTGGGGCGCGAGTGCGACGCACACGTGCGCGAGCTCGAGGCGTACTTCGAAATCGCCGGGGCCGATCGAACGGCGGTGTACGTGTTCAGCTCCTCGGAGGAGAAGCGCGCTCAGATGGGCGCGGGCAACACGCAGATCGCCAAGCCGTGGCGGCGCGAAATCTACGTTCAAGGCGACGTCTACCCG
>DATHEN010000013.1:0-6621 GCA_035318565.1 Polyangiaceae bacterium | reverse complement strand
GACGCCTACCCGGCGGCATGCCGCCGCCTGCGATGAACGTGAGCGGCGTGCGCACGCCGGAGGCCGGCCTGATCGTGAAGTTCGACAACGCGAGCGGCCAGTGGAAGGACGGCTACGGGCGCAACTGGAGCAACGGCATTCGCTTCTCCTTGCCCGACAAGGACGTGTTCTCGATCGACGCGAACAGCCTCAACCCCGTCAGCGTCTGGCAACACGTGGGTACCACGCTCTTCAACATGGCCGTGAACCCCGCCAACGGCAAAGTCTACGTGTCGAACACGGACGCGCAGAACCTGACCCGCTTCGAAGGACCCGGCACGTTCGTCAGGGAGAACGTCCCCGGCTACCCCATGCCGCCCACGGTGCAGGGTAACCTCGCGCAATCCCGCATCACGATTCTCTCGGCGGGCGCGCGCGTGACATCACGGCGGCTCAATACGCACATCGATTACGCCGTCACGCCGGCGCCCGCGGGCACGGCGAACGCCAGCCTGTCGACCCCGCTCGACATGGTGTTCTCGCGCGACGGCTCCAAGGTCTTCGTCGCTGGCTTCGGCTCGAGCAAGATCGGCGTGATCCCGACCTCGGCTCTGGAGAGCGGCAGCTTCAGCGCGGCCAGCGCCGCGCCGCAGTACATTCCGGTGCGCGGCGGCCCGGCGGGCCTGGCGCTCGACGACAAGCAGAGCGCGCTCTACGTGCTGAGCCGCTTCGACAACAGCGTGTCGCGCATCGATCTCACGAGCCACCGCGAAACCCATCACGTGAAGATGCTGACGCCCGAGCCGGCCGAAGTCGTGGAGGGACGGCCCTTCTTGTACGATGCCGTCGCGACTTCGTCGAACGGCGAGGCCTCGTGCGCGAGCTGCCACATCTTCGGTGACATGGATCACCTGGCCTGGGATCTCGGCAACCCCGACGAAGTGGTGACGCAGAACCCGCTGCCGATCCTGCTCACCCTGGGCGAAGTCGCGTCCGGGAACGACCAGAACGGCGGCGCTGCCACCAACGAGTTTCATCCCATGAAGGGATTGATGACCACGCAAACCCTGAAGGGCATGAGCAACCACGGTCACATGCACTGGCGCGGCGATCGCGCCAACGGCGCTTTCGGCATGGAGACGCGCACGGCCCCTCCCTTCGACTCGCAGCTGTCGTTCATGAACTTCATCGTGGCGACATCCGGCTTGAACGGACGAGCCACGGACATCTCCGACGCGGACATGGAGAAGTTCACCCGCTTCGCGCTGCGCATGATCTTGCCGCCGAACCCGGTGCGACGGCTGGACAACAACCTGCAGGGCCAGCACAAGCAGCTCGGCACCGGTAGCCCGTACCGCGGCAGTGAGTTATTCTTCGGGCGCCTGGGGCCGCCCAGCAACGAGTCCGGCCTGCACCTCTCGGACGGCATCAGTGCCCCCGGACTCGGCTTCACGTGCGAAGGCTGTCACACCACCGAGCCCCAAAACGGCTACTTCGGCACGGACGGCACCGCCACCTTCGAAGGCTTGAAGCAGATCTTCAAGGTGCCGCAGCTCCGCAACCTTTATCAAAAGGTCGGCATGTTCGGGCGAGTCAAAGCCGGGATCCTCGCCGACGACGCGGGCGGCTCGTTCGCACACCAAGGCGATCAGATCCGGGGCTTCGCCTACGAGCACGAAGGCAGCGTCGATACCGTCTTCACGTTCCTCTCGGCCGAGCTGTTCCAAAAGGGCGGCTTCCTCGGCAACGAACCCAACATCGGCTTCGAAGACGACCAGCAGCGCAGGGACGCAGAAGCGTTCATGCTGGCCTTCGAGAGCGACCTGCCTCCCATCGTCGGACAGCAAGTGACCCTGACACGCAGCAACGCCGCGGCCGCCGGACCGCGTATCGATCTGCTGATCGCCCGCGCGCGCTCTCCATTCAACTCGAAGCTCCTGGGAGTAGGCGCACGTGAATGCGAGGTGATCGCCAAGACCGTGCTCCACGGCAAGGAGCGCGGCTTCCTGCAGCGGCACGACGGCCTGTTCTACCCGGACGACGGCAGCGCGGCGCTCAGCGACGGAGACGTACGCGCCATCGCCGTCTGGCAGGGACAACCCGTGACGTACACCTGCGCCCCGTTCGGGTCCGGGCTCCGCATGGCCATCGATCGCGACCTCGACTTCGTCTCGGACGGCCAGGACAATTGTCCGACCGCGGCCAACGGCGGCCAAGCCGACGCAGACGGCAACGGCATCGGGGACGCGTGCGAGGCCACTCCTCCGGCGGGCTGCGCGAACAGCCCGGCCGCAAGCGCGCTGGGCGGCCTGCCACTCGCCTTCCTCGGCGGCCTGACCGGGCTCTCGGGCCTCGGCTTCTGGCGCCGGCGTCGCCGTTCCTGAGTCCGGCCCGGCGAAAGGCCTAAAGAAAACCGGCACGCCTTCCGTTGAGCTCGTAGCCGGCCGTATCAGAACCCGCGTCTCGAGTTTTTGGCGCTATCGTTCTGAATCCGGCCTCAACGTGACTGCATCTGCACGAGCCATCGCCCCGTTTACGGATGTCCAACGCGGGCACCTGGAGCTCTTTGCGCGCCTGCGCACGGCGGCCGGCCGGATCATCCAGGGCAAAGCCGAAGCGATCGATCTCTTGCTCGTGGCGGTGCTGGCCGGAGGCCACGTGCTCGTGGAGGACGTGCCGGGGGTTGGAAAAACCACGCTGGCCAAGGCGCTCGCTCAACTGTTCCAGGTGTCGTTCTCGCGCGTACAGTTCACCCCCGATCTGCTGCCCGCGGACATCCTGGGCTCGCTGGTGCTCGATCCGCGCCAGGGCTCGTTCTCGTTCCACAAGGGCCCCATCTTCACGAACGTGCTGCTGGCGGACGAAATCAACCGCGCCTCACCGCGCACGCAATCCGCGCTGCTCGAAGCCATGAGCGAGAGCCAGGTGACGGTCGACGGCAAGACTTACACACTGGCTGCTCCGTTCTTCGTGTTCGCGACGCAGAACCCGCACGAGTTCGCGGGAACGTACCCCTTACCCGAAGCGCAGCTCGATCGCTTCCTGGTGCGCATCGGCATTGGCTACCCGGCGGCGGACGCAGAGCTGTCCATGTTGTACGCGCGTCAACATCAGGATCCGCTGACCAGCCTGCTCCCGGTAGCGAGCGGCGATGACCTGGCGGCCATGCAAGCCGCCGTGCGAGACGTCGAGGTCAAACCCGCAGTCGGACGCTACCTGCTCTCGATCGTAACGGCGACCCGCGAGCATACGGATATAGCGCTCGGCGCCAGCCCGCGCGGCGCGCTCGCCTTGTTCCGTGCAGCGCAGGCGCACGCTTACCTCGACGGCCGCAGCTACGTGAGCCCGGACGACGTGCAGACCATGGTCGTCGCGACGCTCGGGCATCGGCTCGCGCTCACCCCGGAAGCGCGTTACGGCGGGCGCGGCGGAGAGGTCGTACTGAAGGAGATTTTGCGCGCTTTGCGTGTTCCGCTGTGAGGCTCGCGCTCACGCGTTTGAACCGCATACTGATCCCGACACGCGCCGCGGGCAGCGAGCGCCCGCGTCCGGGCCCCGTGCCGCGGCGCCGGCGCGTGATTTCCTGGTTCTTCACACGCTGGTCGCGCGAGGGCCGCATCCTGCTGGTGACCACTTGCGTCGCGTCGATGTTCACGGTCGATGTGGGCCGCACGGAATCGCACGCGCTGATATTCGCGACCTTCGCACTGCTCTGCATCTCGCTGTGCTTCACCCGTCTGTATCGGCTCGCGGACGTGACGTTGACCGCACGCGCTCCGCGGCGCGTGAGTGTCGGCGACGAGCTCGGCGTCACGCTGGCTCTCAAGAACCTCGGTCAGCGCGCACACCGTGCGCTGCGACTCGAGTTGCCGGCGTTGCCGGCCGACGGCAGCTGGAGCCACGCCGGAACCCCGATCACCGACCTCGGCCCCGGTGAGCAGACCAGCCATGTGCTGCGCGCGCGTTTCACGACGCGCGGTGTGCATCGCCTCGCAGCTTTTCGCGCCGCGGCAATCCTGCCGCTCGGGCTCGCACAAGGCGCACCGCTCCGGACGGAACAGCTGCGCTTCGTGGTGGTACCCAAGCCGGCGCGCGTGGTTTCGCTGAAACTACCGACGAATCCGCAGCAGCAACCGGGCGGGACGGCCCACGCTTCACGCATGGGCGACGCGACCGCACTGCTCGGCGTGCGGCCTTACCGGCCCGGAGATCCGGTGCGCGACTTGCACGCTCGCTCGTGGGCGCGGCACGGGGCGCCGATCGTGCGTGAGTACCAGGAGGAAACCTTCTCGCGCGTGGGCCTGTTGCTCGACATTCAGGCCAATGCAGCAGGCGCGGAGCAGCTCGAAGCGGGGCTTTCGCTCAGCGCAGGCGTGATCGCCTGGCTCGGTCGAACCGAAGAACGCGTCGACTTGCTCGTGATTGGCGAGCACTCCGAGCAACTTCCGGTAGGCCACGCACAGGCCACGCTCGACCACGCGCTCGATCTTCTCGCGGCCGTGAAAGCGAGCCCCAACTTCAACGCCGACCGCATCCTGGCCAGCCTGGGACCACACCTGACCCGGCTTTCATCGGTGGTGTTCGTCACGCTCGGCTGGGACGAGCACCGCGCGAGCGTCGCCACCGCAATCCGCACACGCGGTCTGGGTTGTCTGGTGCTGATCGTAGCGGAGCAAAGCGCTCGCTCGCTCGACGAGCGGCGGGTTTCTCGCGAGGCGGTCCTGAAAGGAGAGGCGCTCTCGCTATGATGCCGCGGCTGGTAGCCCTGCTCCCACTGCTGGTGTGCGTCACCGCGCTGGGCAGCCGCGCGAACGCCTGGGAGCTGTCGGCGCTGATCGCGCTGGCCGCCGCGGCGCTCGCGTTGATCGGACCACGCTGGGAGCTCGATCTCGGTCGAGGCCTGGTCACGAGCGCAATGGGTGCGGGGGCGGGCTATGCCGCGGCCGTCGTCTTGTACGATCCGCAAGGCGCGCAGCTCGGAGAAGTTTGGACGCGCATCGCGTCCGCGGCGGTGCTCGGGGCTGCCGCGCGATTTCTGATCGTCGGAGCGGGGCGTTTGGGCACCTTGGTGCTGTTGTTCGTCGCCCTGTTGGCGATCGGTCAGACGCGCGCTCAATACTACCCGCTCGCGGTATCGTTGTTCCTGCTGACGAGCGTGTGGACGATCAGCACATCGCGCACACAGCGTGCCGTCGCACCGACGACCGCTCGAAACCTGGGCGTGGCCACGGCGATCCTCGCCCTCTCCGGCGCGCTCGGCTTCGCCGGCACCACGAGCCTGCGCAACCTGCACACCTGGCTGGTGAGCCGCGGGCACTCCACGGCGTTTCAGTGGAAGCCTCGCGTCGGCTTCTCCGACCGTCTCGATCTCGGTGCGCTCGACGGCCTGCTCGACTCGAACACGCTGGTGTTCCGCGTGCGCGGGCCGCGCACCGATCATTTACGCGGCGCGGCGCTCGATTGGTACGAATCAGGACGCTGGTTCAGATCGGATTCCGCGGAACGCGAGGTGCCGCTGAGCTTCGCCCCAGCCCAGCTGCTCGAGAATGCGGTGGAGATCACGGCGCTCAGCGCCCGTTCCGATCGCCACTTCGTTCCCTTGCACGCACGCTCGCTCGCGACAGCACCAGCAGAGGTGTTGGTCGACTCGCTCGGAGCCATCAAGCGCGTTGAAAAACGCGGCCCCAGCGCGGTGCGTTTCGTGCCCGGTCCGCGCGACCGCGCCCGGCCGAGCGAGCCGGGACCGTTCGATCTGCAACTGCCGCGCCGCATTCGCCCCCAGCTCACGGCGTTGGCCGAAGCCTGGACCCGCGGCACGGTCTCACCGGCGGACAAGCTCGACGCCATCCAGCAGCGCCTCTTGCGCGAATATCGCTACTCGCGCAAGGTGCCGCGCCAGAAGAGACTCGACCCTGTGCTCGACTTTCTGTTCGTGCACAAGAGCGGTCACTGCGAGTACTTCGCGACCGGCATGGCGCTGGTGGCGCGCGCGGCGGGCATACCGACGCGCATCGTCACGGGCTACCGCGTGGCGGAGCGCAGCGCTTTCGGCTACTACGTGGTGCGCGAACGCAACGCGCACTCCTGGGTCGAAGCCTACGTCCCGGGGCGCGGCTGGACGCTTCGCGATCCCACACCGCAAGAAGAGCTGCCCCAGAACCGCGAGCATCGCGCCGGTTACGCGGCGTCGCTCTGGGACGGTCTGAGCGTCGGGTACGACGACGTCACGGAGTGGCTCGCCAGTCTCAGCGTTCGTCAGACGGCCGCGGGCTGGCTGGCCGGCTCGCTGATCCTCGCCTGGATCGTCGCGCGCGGCGCGCGCAGGCGGCGCCTGCTCAAGCAGGCGCTCAGCGCCGATGAGACCGCGCTTCCGCTGCTCGACACGCTGCTCGCGAAACTGGCGCGCAGCGGTCACACCCGGCAACAAAGCGAGCCCCTGGAACGACTCGCCGCGCGGGTGCCCGACGCGCGCGCTGCGGCCCTCCTGAAACGCTACGCCTCTTTGCGCTACGGAGGCCAGGGCAACGTGGATCAACTCGCTCAGGACGTGGCTGCGTACCGGCCCGACGCGCAGCAATAGCACGCCACGCCGTAGCGAATGCGCTAGCGTTTAGCCGTGCCCGAGCTCCCCGAAGTCGAGGT
>DATHEN010000012.1:0-2382 GCA_035318565.1 Polyangiaceae bacterium | reverse complement strand
GGTCATGCCCGGCATGAGCGGCGCGCCGTTGCCCGCGGCGCCCATGATCGGCTGCATCACGCCCGGTTGATTCACAACGGGCGTCACGGGTGCTGCCCCAGCCGGCTCGTCCGAGGCGCAAGCGATGCCAGCGATGGCGCTGATGCACAGCAATGCAACGCGCGCGATTCTTGCGCAGCTGTGAGGAGTGACCTTGAAGCGACCCATCGATGACCTCCGAAGCCCATTCAAGGCTCATGACCCAAACGCAGGACCAGACCGTGTGTCAGGTTCGTACAGGGATGGTAGGCGTGCAACTCCGAGTGGTGCCAATTTGAATGACGAATCCGGCCACGCCCATTCCGAGCACGAGAACTAATGCGCTGAAATGATAGGGTTATAAGCATACCGTGCCGTCTTTGAGGCGTGGCGCAGTGTCCCTATTTAGGGAAGCGATCGCTCGGGGATCGCGGCACGAATTGCGATGAACGCGTCGGCACACGCGACGGATGGATGCGCGCCAAAGCCCAGTCCGTTTGGCGTGTTCAGGCTATTTTGACGCCGGAGGCCAAAAAAAAGAGGGCGGGTCTAAACCCGCCCTCGAAGAGGCTGCCGATGCTGCCAGTGACGCCGGCGCTCAGCTGTAAAGCAGGCGCGTGATCCATTCGGCCACGCACGCGGGCTTCTGCTCGCCCTCGATCTCGATCGTGCACTTCTGGGTGAGATGGATGGCGTTGCCCTTGAGCTCGACGCCGACCAGCTGGCGGCTCATCCGAATCTTCGAGTTGACCTTCACCGGCGAGATGAAGCGGACCTTCTCGAAGCCGTAGTTCACGCCCATCATGATGCCGGCGTAGGGCTCGGCTCCGTACGAGGCCTTCACGCTCGCGCCCAGGTGCGTGAGCATCGAGAGCGTCAGAAAGCCGTGGGCGATCGTCACCTTGTAGGGCGAGAGCTGCGCGGACTTCTCGGGATCGATGTGGATGAACTGATGGTCGAGCGTACAGTCGGCGAACATGTTGATGCGCGCCTGATCGACCTGGAACCATGCGCCCGGCTCGTCTTCCTTGCCGATGAAGCGCTTGAAGATTTCGGCTGCTTTTTCCGCGTTCGCTGACATGTCGCTCCGCTTTCGCTTCGGTCCAAACCGTAGGGCGCCCGTTCTAGAACGACAGCCCGCCGAAGGCAACGCCAAGCGCGCTCACAGCGGTAGCAGCAACGAGACCTGTAGGCTCCAGAGCAGGTCCCAATTGACCGACGGGCTCGTGGTGGTCCCCATGTCGCTTTCGTCCGAAGCGGTATCGACCAGGAAGAAGCTGGCACCACCCAGCTTCGCGACCGGTACGAGGATCAAGGTCGGAGCAGCGCGGATGATCGGCCAGCGATAGCCAAGTCCGGCAGTGCCCTGGACGTAACCGATCAGCTTGTCGCCGGGGACGAGCTCGTTGAGCGTGATGTTGCTGGTGAGCGAGACCTCACCAATGCCGAGCTGCATGTCGGCTTCGGCGAAGAAGCGGTCGAGGCCGCCGCCGATGTCGGCGCCGAGCGCGAGACCGGCGCCGCGGAAGCGGCCGTCGAACAGGTAGTCGTCGAGCGTGAAGCCATCGACGTTCAGCTGGTACGGCTTGCGGTATTGCATCAGGCCGATGCCGAAGAATAGCGGCGGGATCTTCGCGCCCTTCTGCTCCACCACGACCCCGCCCGTCTTGCTGTGGTCGTAGCGCACGCCGGCGACGAAGGTCTCGAAGGTCGAGATGATCTTCAGGTCCTCCATCGTGCCCACGCAGCCCTGCAGGTCTTCGGGTGCGTCGCGCGGGACCACACACACCGGCCGGTGCGGGCGCGCCCGCGTGTCGAAGGCGCGCGACTCGTAGCGGATCTGCGGCTCCCAGACCTTGCTGATCGGTACGCCGACCACGCCCAGCAGCCAGGCCGCCTTGGGCGCGTACGAGCCGATCTGGGCGGCCACCGCGGCTTCCTCGGTGCGCGGCGCGCTGGCGCCGTTGCTCTCGTAGTAGCCGCGCCGAAGGCTCAGGAACTTGAACAGCTTGGCTTTGACGTCGACGCTCCAGGTGGCGTAGCTCGCCACGTTGACGTCGACCGCGTCGTACTGCTGCGGATACCAACCGCGGTAGCCACCGCCGATCGTGATGTCGAGCTTGAAGCTGTCGCCGAACACGCGGACCGGGAGCACCGGCCCTTTTGGCTTGGGCTCGGGCTCGGACGTGTCGTTGGAATCGAACGAGAACAGCACGTCGCCGTCCCCGCCACCGTCTTTTGCCGGCCGCGCGGCCTTGTCCTTGTCGCGCGGCGCGGCCTGCGGCGCTTCGTCGGCCGGCTTCGGCTTTTGCTTGGCTTTCTCGCGCTCGCGCGCCTTGTCCTCGGACTTGTCGATGCCCTCGC
>DATHEN010000011.1:0-10591 GCA_035318565.1 Polyangiaceae bacterium | reverse complement strand
GAAGATCCCGGCGCCATAGACGAACAACGCCGCGCCGATCCCAACCTGGATCACGAGCGCCCTTTGCGCGAGCTCTTCGAGGACCAGCTCTCGGCCGCCGACTTGGTGATCGTTAGCAAGGTGGACGAGCTTACGCCGGCTGAGCTCGCACGCGTCGAGGGCCAGGTGAAGGCCCAGCTCGCTCCCGGCGTCCGGATCGTGCACGCCAATCACGGAGAGCTACCGTTCGACGTGGTGCTCGGTCTCGAACGCGGTTCGGAAGGGACGATCGACACACGGCACACACACCACGACGACGACCACGAGCACGGTCGCGAGCACAGTCACTCGCTGTTCGACACCCTGGTCATTCGGCTCGAACCGCTCGAGCGATCGGCGCTGCTGCGCGGGCTCGAGGCGGTCGTGCGCGAGCACACCGTGTATCGCGCCAAGGGTTTCGCCGCCGTCAGCGACAAGCCGATGCGCCTGGTCGTGCAGGGCGTGGGCCAGCGCTTCGAAAGCTACTTCGATCGCCCCTGGCAGCCGCAAGAAGCGCGCGCGACCGAGCTCGTTCTGATCGGCGCGCATCTGGATCGCGAGCGAATCACGCGCACGTTGCTGTCGGCGGTCGGAACCTGAACGTTGCACCTGCTCGCCACGCGTCCGGGCGGCTACGCCGCCGGTGACGGAGTCGTAGACCTCGGTCAATCGCCCGCGGACGTGGTGATCCTCTCTGCGGCCGACACGGATCTCGCGCTGCTAGCGGACGCCTGCGAGCGCCTGCCGAACCTGGGCTTCTCGCTGCGCTTGGCCAGCCTGCTGTCGCTTCGATCCAATGCTTCGGTGGACTTGTATTTCGAGCGTGTGCTCGAGTCCGCCCGCGTCGTCGTGGTCGCGATGATGGGTGGGACGAGCTACTGGCCATACGGGGTGGAACGGCTGGTCGAGCGCGCGCGGCACCCCGAGCCGCATCCGCTCGAGCTCGTGCTCGTGCCGGGGGACGACACGTCCGATCCGGAGTTGATGCGGCTGTGCACGGCGGCGCCCGCGGACTGCCACCAGATTTGGCGCTATCTGCGCGAAGGGGGCCCGAACAACGCGGGCGCGCTGCTGCAGCTCTTGGGGACGCGCTTCTTCGGCGCGCGCGCTGCTCCGAGCGAAGCCCGGCCGCTGCCGCGCGCGCTCGTCTACCACCCGGCTGTCGGCGTCTCGAGTCTCGAGCATTGGCAGAGCGAATGGCAGGCGACATGGCCGGTCATCGCGATGTTTTTCTATCGAGCGCATTTCGCCGCCGGCAATCTCGCCGCGTTCGACGGGCTGATCGAGACCTTGCGCGAACACGAGCTGAACCCGCTGCCGATAGCCGTCGCATCGCTCAAAGAAGCCGCCTGCCGCGCCGCCGCCGAGGAGCTGATGCGGCGCGCTGGCGCCGAGCTCGTGCTCAATACCACCGGATTCGCTCTGACAGGCCCTGAGCGGGACGACGTGCGTTCGTATTCGCTCGGGCTCGACCGTCCCGTGCTGCAGGTCATGTTGAGCGGAGGAAACGTTGCGGATTGGCGCGCCGGCGCGCACGGCCTTTCCCCCCAAGACCTGGCGATGAGCGTTGTCCTGCCCGAAACGGACGGACGGATCATCACGCGCGCGGTGAGCTGGAAGGGCCTGCGGCGGCGCAGCACCCGCACCGAAATCGACGTGATCGAGTACCAGCTCGACGCCGAGCGCGCCGCTTTCGTCGCCAAGCTCGCGGCCGCCTGGGTGCGACTCGCCCGTCTCGGGTCCGCCGAGCGGCGCGTGGCCCTGATTCTCGCCAACTATCCGGCGCAAGCAGGCCGGCTGGGCAATGGTGTCGGGCTCGATACTCCCGCGTCGACGCTCGCGATCTTGCGTGCGCTCGCGGCCGCTGGTTACGACGTGGCGGAGCTGCCAGGAGACGGCGGCGAGCTCATTCGCTTGCTGCAAACGCAAGTCACGAACGAGCTGGCCGTTATCGACACGAAGCCCTGCCAGCAGAGCCTCGCGCTCGCCGACTATCTGGAGTTCTCGAGCCACCTGCCGCGCGAGCTGGTGGACACGATCGATCGGCGTTGGGGCCCGGCCGAACGCGATCCATTCTGCCGCGACGGGCGCCTGATGATTTCCGGCGTGCAGTTCGGCGCGACGTTCGTCGGTATCCAGCCGGCCCGCGCCTACGCCGAAGACACCGCCGGGACCTATCACGATCCCGATCTGGTTCCTCCGCATGCTTACCTCGCTTTCTACTGCTGGCTGCGGCAGAGCTATCGCGCGCACGCCATCGTCCACGTCGGCAAGCACGGTAACCTCGAGTGGCTCCCCGGCAAGAGCGTCGCGCTCTCCCGGAGTTGCTGGCCCGACGCCGTGCTCGGTCCGACGCCGCATCTCTATCCATTCATCGTCAACGATCCAGGGGAGGGCTCCCAGGCCAAACGTCGTGCTCAAGCGGTGATCATCGATCACCTGGTACCGCCGCTGACGCGCGCCGAAACCTACGGCGCGCTGCGCGATCTGGAGCGCCTGGTGGACGAGTTCTATCAAGCGCTCGCGCTCGATCCCGCTCGCGCGCAGCTCTTGCGCCGCGAGATCCTCGCCAGCGCGCGCAGCGCGAACCTCGATCGCGAGGTCGGCAAAGCGGCGCTGCGCCGCGCGAGCAACGCGGCGGACGCGGACGACGCGCTGCTCGTTTCCATCGATGCGTATCTGTGTGAGCTCAAGGAGTTGCAGATCCGAGATGGGCTGCACGTGTTCGGTCGCTCGCCTGCCGGCGCGCAGCGGCTCGATACCTTGCTCGCGTTGTCACGCGCGCCGGCGCGCGCCGGCGTAGGCAAAGACGCCGGGCTCGTGCGCGCGCTGTCGCGGGCGTTGTTCGCTGAACCCCCGGCTTCTGCCGCGGACCCGCTCGAGCTCGATCCGGCCGCGCCCTGGGACGGACCGCGGCCCGAGCTCTTGATGCGCGTCAGCGAGGATCCGTGGCGGAGCGCCGGCGACACGCGGGAGCGCCTCGAGCTCTTGGCGCGCCGTGTTCTTGCCGGCGAGAGCGAGGTTCCAGAAGGCGTAGGCCCGGTGGTCGAGCGTATTCTCGGTGAAGTCGCGCCCGCTCTCGACGCCTGCGGTGAGCGCGAGATGGCGGGGCTGCTCGCCGGGCTCGATGGTCGATTCGTCGAACCCGGGCCGAGCGGCGCCCCCACGCGCGGTCGGCTCGACGTGTTGCCGACCGGGCGCAACTTTTACTCGATAGACGTGCGCGCCGTCCCGACCGCGGCAGCTTATCGGCTCGCCGTCCGCGCAGCCGAGCGTCTCGTGCAACGCCACGTACAAGATCACGGTGAATACCCGCGATCGGTGGGGTTGTCGCTGTGGGGTACGGCGACCATGCGCACGGGTGGGGATGACGTCGCGCAGGCGCTCGCGCTGCTCGGCGTGCGACCGGTTTGGGCCGAGGGCAGCGCGCGCGTCGTGGATACCGAGGTGCTCCCGCGCTCGGCGTTGCGGCGCCCGCGCGTCGATGTGGTCTTGCGCATCTCCGGCTTCTTTCGCGATGCATTTCCGGAGCTCATCCGCCTGCTGGACGCCGCCGTGTGCGCCGTGGCCGATCTGGACGAGCCCGAAGACGTGAACCCACTGCGAGCGCGGGTGCAGGCCGACGAAGGGCTGCTGCTAGCGCGTGGTGTGCCGGCGACGGAGGCGGCGTGCAAGGCGCGACTGCGCATCTTCGGCAGCAAACCCGGCGCCTACGGCGCGGGCCTCGGCGCGCTGATCGAGCAGGGCAAGTGGCGCGATCGCGCCGATCTCGCAGAAGCGTATCTCGAGTTCGGCTGTTATGCGTACCGAGCGGCCGACGCGAGCAGCGCCGAACAGGAGCTGCTGCGCACGCGGCTTTCCGGCGTGCAGGCCGTGCTGCAAAATCAGGACAATCGCGAGCACGATCTGCTCGATTCGGACGACTACTATCAGTTCCAGGGCGGCATGAGCGCAGCGGTTGAGCAGATCCGCGGCGAGCGCCCGGCGCTCTACCACGGAGATCACTCCGACCCGGAAGCTCCACGCGTGCGCAGCCTGAGCGAGGAGCTCGGTCGCGTCATTCGCGGCCGCGTCGTCAATCCCAAGTGGATCGCGGGCGCACGCCGGCATGGCTACAAGGGCGCAGCGGAAATGGCGGCGACGGTCGATTTCATCTTCGGTTACGACGCCGCGACCGACATCGTCGAAGACTACCAGTATGCGCTGCTCAGCGACGCCTACCTGTTCGACCCGGAGAATGCCGCTTTCTTGCGTGAGCACAACCCCGACGCGCTGCGCGGAATGTCCGAACGCTTGCTCGAAGCAATGAGCCGCGGCATGTGGCGGCAGCCCGGAGCGCGACGAGCTCGGTTGGAAGAGCTGCTGCTCGATGCAGAAGAGAGCGCTTGATGGGCTCGAGCCCAGGCTCCTCGAGGAGCGGACATCTTCGGCGTCCCAAGCCCCGCTACCGGCAGTGCTGGAGCCGTTCTCCGCTCTGCCCGAGCACGCCGGTGGGGCATCTACGACTTCTGCAAGAGTCTGGGAGAGAAATTTCTCACGATCCCGCGAGCGAGTCGGCGAATGCCGGATGCTCGAGCACGTTGACCCGCTCGCTTCCCCGTCAGACGTCGCACTCGCTGCGTAGGCCCACCAAGTACTCCGCATTGTTCGAAGCCGGTGTACAATCGCGCGCCAAGACGCGGTTCGAAGGCTTCGCTGACGCGGATGCCAAATTTCGCGACCCGCAACGTAGGCCGAAGCCCGTACGAGCGATTCCCAACATGATTGCGTCAGGCAGAACTCTGGCATTCACGATGGTCAACCAATGCCTGGTGTACGTCAGTGCCACGTGCGCGCCCTCGGACACGGACTGGGACGAGTACCTGGCGTATCTTCGCGCAAACTTCAACGCGCACGAAAAAGTCAAGGCTCTGGTCGTGGAGCGTGGTCGAGGTTTGACGCAGGCTCAGCGCCAGCGGCTCGACGAAGCCACCGCCCAGCTGCAGCTGACCGTCGCTGTCATCTCGGATTCGACCGTGACGCGCTTCGTCTTGAACGCGATCTCCTGGGTCAAGCGCGGTTACAAAGCATTCTCTTCGGCCCAGTTCGACGAAGCGCTTCGCTATCTCGACGTGCCGCACGCTGGTTCTCGGATAAAAGAAGAGATGAGAAAGTTGACCGCCGAGCTCGACGGACATCGAAACGCGGTAGACTCCCGATAGTGTGCAAGCTCCAGCGAAAATCGCTTTCGGCGTTCAGCGTGATTCTGCCGCCACGACGAGTCGATGAGACGCGCACTTGAGTCGCCTCAGTTGGCTGGAGCACGTCACATGACAGTCAGCATCCGTTTCGGCGCTCTGCTCCGGACGGCGACGAATTCTCTGTTCGGCAGCTTGCTCATCGTGTCGCTCTGCTCGACCGCTTGTGGGGACCACGTCTGGCACTCGAATCGCGGCGGGCGCCACACCCGACCGCCCCCCGGAGAGTGGCTCAAGGGTGACCTGCACCTGCACTCCTCGCACAGCACCGATGCGCTCGACAATCCGATGCACGAAGTCATCGCCAAGGCGGAGGCCTTCGGCATGGACTACTTCACGTTCACGGACCACGACAACCACGTGTCCGGAAACATCACCACGTGGGACGACCCCGCGCACGTCTCGGACCGCATGCTCACGCTCTTCGGCGCGGAGTACACGACGGCTCGAGCGCACGTAAACTTCTTCTCGGCCGCGCGCTGGGAGCACCTTGCGCTTTGGGCCCTACGCGACGGAGAGGCCAAACCGTACCTCGACGAAGCGCACCGTCAGGGCTTGCATGCTTCGATCAATCATCCGTTCAGCGGCGACCCGTGGGAACATTCCTTCGACCTCGATTTCGACAGCATCGAGATCTGGAATGCGCTGGTATTTTTGCCCGGCAACGGCGAAACGGTAAAAAAATGGGATGAGCTGCTGTCGAACGGCCGTCGCATCCCCGGCCGCGGCGGCAGCGACGTGCACCATCAGCAAGGCCCCGAGTCGACGATTCTGAACGTGGGTAATCCCACCACTTGGATTCGTGCGCGCTCGCGCAGCGCCGAGTCCATTCTGGAGGCACTCGCGGCGGGCCATGTGTCCATCAGCTACGCACCGTTGGCGGAGCGGATTGACTTTACTGCCGACGCGGATGGGGACGGCGAGCACGAAATGATCATGGGCGAAAACCTCGTGAGCCGCGGCAAGAGCATCGAATTTCGCGTCGAGATCGCCGGTTTTCGTGACGGCGCCACCTATCGGGTCACCGTCATCAAGAATGGCGCGCGCTTCCGAGAAGTCGCGCTCACGCAGCCGTCAACCACGTTCGAGGATACTCCTGCAAAAGGCGAGCGCGCCTATTATCGCGTGGAAGTGCGCGGCGACACACCGGAAGTGCCCTCGAACTTCGCAGCCCTGTATGCCGGGCTGATCGGCATGACGAACCCGATCTACGTCGGGTACGAATGAGAAGCGGCTCACTGCGGCAGTCTCAGGCCGAGCAGGCCATTCACGGTCGCTTGCGAAACGGCCGCCGGCAAGCTGGGCAAGAGCGCTGTCAGCGCCGGCGGGATCGCGCGCGGATGAATGATCGCGAGCTGGATCTCGCGCGACGGGACGTTCAGATGGATGACGAAGTAGCGGTAGCCGCGCGAGGGCCGGCGGAAGGCAGCGCGCGGACCTTGCCCGGGGTTCGCGACGGCGCCCCGCGCGGCCTCCCCGTGCGTGGCCTTGTCGATCAGATCGACCTCAGCGGCGAGACCGGAGACGTCGCACTGCTGGCCGCACGGTCCTTCCCCAACGTAGCCGCCGTAGCCGAAGAAGTTGGTGCTGAAGAGCTCGAGATTCCGATATTGGTTGTTGTCGTTCACGACTTCGAAGACGTTGAACTGACCGCAACCATCGGCGAGCCACCACTCCGCCGGGTTCTTTGCGTAACAATGGCAATCCGAAAATGCGCCGGCGCGCACGAGCTCGCCCAGGCTGAGGCCGAGCCATGGCGCGTCGTACCAGTTGCCCGCGGTGCCGGCCGCGCAGGCAGCAGGCGTCCCCTGCTCGCCCGCGTGCGGCAAGGTCGCGAGCAGTACGAACAACTTGGATCCGCTCCAACCCTGGTGGTGCGGCGTGCTCGAGGCCGGACAGAATGGACTGCTCCCGGAGCCGCAGCGAAAGACGCGATCGGTCGCCACGTCGACCAAGCACTCGCTGCCGACTGCGCCCGCGAAGCTCGACTCCGCCCCGTTGCCGCGGAACGCGATACCGCGGGCAGCCGAGGGTGATCGCGAGTCCCAGGCAGACACCAAGTTCCAGGCGTTAGAGCCCGCGGGTTGATAGACGGCGAGCTGCTTGACCGAAATCGGGCCGCGCAGCGTCAGGATCAAGTCTTCGTCCCACGGTGTGAGCTGGTTGCTCGTGACTTCGCGCCTGGCCATGCAGCAGCTGCCGTTCTGATACGCGTTACAAGAGCCCAGCGCGGGATCGCGGCGGCTCGGATACCAGCCCGTAGCGCCGATCTGCTGGAACGTGATAGTGCCGCCGTGCGATGCGGGGTCGAGCTCTCGGTCCGTGAAGCTCACTGCGCCAAGACCACCGTCCACGGGCGGCAACGCTGCGTCTCCCCCATCGCCAGCGCCGGACACGCCGGAGTCGCTGACCGAGGAATCTGGACCGGATGCCCCAGCAGCACCGTCGGCCGCCGCCGCCGCGTCCTTCTTCTGCCCAGCGTCCTGCCCAGCTCCGCCCGCGCCGGGGAGCCGTCCGGGCTCGCCCGTGGAGCATGCTGCCGCACCGGTGAGCATCAGCATGAGAAGGCGGCTCGGGTAACGCTCCAAAGGCAAATCCTCTTGGCTCTTGCTCGCCTCACGCGGCGTCTTCGCGCCACACGATCCAGGAAGCGTTCGTCAGGGTGCGGTGATCGTCATTATCATCGATCGTCACCTCGCCCGCCACACTCACCGGTCCAGCTGTACAGGTCCCGCGGCGCTTCGTGCTGCTGGAATGAAAATTCCTGGCAGAGCGGCATCTCCAGGAGCAAGAAGCATCCGAGTTTGCAGCGCGCGCTGCTCGAGGCCGAAGGCGGGCGCTTGGGATCGCGCTCTACGACGCAGGGGGTATCGATTGACGCCTCCATGTGGGCGCGGATTTGCGAAGCGCCGCATCGAACAACGTGACCGAAGCGTACGGTCGCAGCATGCCTCCGGTCGCGAGATTGGCCACGCTAACGCCCATACGGGCCAGCTTCGACCGGACGTAAACATGGACGTCCACGAGCTTTTCTCTGTTCGCTATGAACCAATCCACCCACTCGAGTCGGAAGCGCGCGTCGTAGCCCTCGAGCCGACCGGCGTCTGCGAAAAGCTCCAGGCGGCCCGTCCGAGTCAGCGCCGCTTGCAAATCTGGGAGGAGAGCTCGAAAGATCTCGATATCGGCAAAGCCCACGACGCGATAGACCACGATCCCTGGGGACGGCTCTTGAAAGACAGCGGTGCCACGTTTGGTGTCGATTCGGATGCTGTCGTTGGTAGTCGTTCGATCCATGGCGTAGCTGTGAGGCAGGATGACCAGTTTAGACGAAGAGCCCGTAGCTGCCGCTAGCTCAAAACGTTGGCTCGGACGAGAGGGCGATGAGGTTCTGTGACTGAGCGAAGAGCGCGTCACGCGCCAGCTGCCCGGCTGCCGTCGCGCTCATCATCGTGCGGTCGGCCGCGTGCGGTGGTGGCGCTCACCCGGCGAACCAGCGACGCGTTCGAATGGGGTACGCTCGCGGATTCCATCGGAGTGTGGTTCGCGTTCGCAACGTGCACTTGCCGAGCGATTTTTGATCGTTCGATTTCTGCGAATTAGCAGGTAGATCCCGAGGCTTACCGCAGATTGGCGCTAAGCTGTGCCAGGCGAGTCGACGAGGGCCTCCTCGGCAGCGCCCGCTGAACCAGCGTCGAGTGAAGCTACGACCGTTGCGCTCGTGCGAATTGCCGAGTAGCTCGCCGATCGGCGCTCTAGAGTCCACGCCGCGATGCAGGTGAATCCCATCTATCCTTTCAGCGCCGTGGTCGGGCAAGAGCAGCTCAAGCTGGCCCTGCTGCTCTGCGCGATAGACCCGGGCATCGGCGGCGTCTTGATCCAGGGGCCGCGTGGCATGGCGAAGACGACGCTCGCCCGCGCGCTCTCCGAGCTCGTACGAGGCCCGTTCGTCGAGCTTCCGCTCGGCGCGACCGAAGAGCGCGTCACCGGTAGCTTGAATCTCGACCGAGCCCTGCGGGATGGTCGCGTGGAGTTCGCTCCCGGCCTCCTGGCGCGCGCGCACGACGGAGTGCTGTACGTGGACGAGGTCAATCTGCTCTCTGACGCGCTCGTGGACGTGCTGCTCGACGCCGCAGCCACCGGCCAAAACGTCATAGAACGCGACGGCGTTTCACACGCTCACCTCGCGCGCTTCGTGCTCGTCGGCAGCATGAATCCGGACGAGGGAGAGCTCCGCCCGCAACTCATCGATCGCTTCGGATTGTCCGTGAGCGCGGAGGCGCGCATCCCGCCGCGTGAAAGAGCGCAGATCGTCACGCGACGTCTCGAGTTCGAACGCGCGCCAGAGAAATTTCGAGATGAGTACAGCCGCGAACAGCGTGCGCTGAACGAACGCTGCGCGCGGGCGCGTGAACGCATACGAGAAATTCCGCTGCTCGGCCCGGCGCTCGAGCACGTGTCGGAACGCTGCTACGCCGAAGGCGTAGAAGGCGTGCGCGCCGATCTCGCGATGTTGCGCGCGGCTCGCGCCCACGCCGCCTGGCACGAGCGCGGCGAGATCACGCGCGAAGACGTCGACGCGGTGGCGGAGCTCGCGCTCGCCCATCGGCGTAAGCCCCGCGCGGATTCCGAGCCGGATCGCGGTGGATCTCAGGGGCCGACGGGTGGCGGTCCAAAAGCGCCAACAGCCGAAACGAGCAGCGGCGCGGGCAATGGCGCTCGCTCCAGCCAGCCTGTGCCGGGCGAAGCCGGCAACGGGGAGCGCGGGGCCATGCCGGCGCGACCCGTGCGCGCCGCGCCGCCACCGACGCTGCCGGAATGGCTGACGCCGGGGGCTCGGAGCGGAAGTGGACGGCGGCAGGGCAGGGCTCGGCTGCGTTTGCCGGCCGGGGCACGCGCGACGGGGAGCGCGGCGCGGGGAGCGATCGACTGGTTTGCCACGCTCTCGTCCGGGCCGCCTTCGCGCCGCGAGCTCCGCTATCGAGCGCGCCGCGGTCCGGCGGGCGAGCTCGTGATCTTGCTGGTGGATTGTTCGTCCTCCATGCTGCGCAGCGGCGGTCTTGCGGCAGCCAAGGCCGTCGCTCGAGCGCTCGCGCTGCGAGCGCGCAGAACGGGGACGGAGTTTGCGCTGATTTCTTTTCGAGGGAGCTCGGCGAAGCTCGAGCTGGGCGCGAGACGCGAGGGAACGGACCTGGCGAGCGCCATCGCTCAGCTCGGCGCCGGCGGCGGAACCCCGCTCCGCAAGGCGATGCTGCTCGCGCACGCGCTCTGCCGCCGCACGAGGTTTTCGGTGCCCGGCATGAATCGCCGACTTTTCTTGCTGAGCGATGGGCGCAGCA
>DATHEN010000010.1:0-6033 GCA_035318565.1 Polyangiaceae bacterium | reverse complement strand
CCCTCGAGAACAGCTATGCGGGCCGGCTCGGCAAGGCCATCGAGCCCGCGTTGGCCCCGCTCGGCTTCGATTGGAAGATCGGCGTGGCATCATCGGTGCCTTCGCCGCGCGGGAAGTGTTCGTATCGACGCTGGGGCTCGTCTACGGCATCGGTGAAGTGGACGATGAAGCGATCCCGCTGCGGGATCGGCTGCGTGACGAAAAGACCGCCGAGGGCCGTCCCAAGTACTCCGCGCTCACGGGCCTATCGCTGCTCGTGTTCTTTGCGCTCGCTTGTCAATGCATGAGCACGCTCGCAGTCGTACGCCGCGAAACGCACACCTGGCGCTGGCCGCTGTTCATGTTCGCGTACATGACTGGCCTGGCTTGGCTGGCGAGCTTCCTCGTGTATCAGCTCGGGAGCTGGCTCGGCGCTTGATCCTGGGGCTTCCGTTCTACGAACGGCCGGTGCTCCAGGTCGCGCGCGATTGCATCGGCAAGATCCTGGTCCGGCGCACCAGCGACGGCGAGGTGCGCGGGCGGATCGTAGAAGCCGAGGCTTACCGCGGGCCGGAGGATCGCGCTGCACACAGCTGGGGTGGACGCCGCACGGCACGCACCGAAGTCATGTTCGGGCGCGCCGGACATGCCTACGTCTTCTTCGTGTACGGCATGCACTGGAACTTCAACCTCGTCACGGGTGCCGCTGGCGAGCCCCAGGCGGTGCTGATCCGCGCCCTCGAGCCGCTGTCCGGCATCGAGCTCATGGCAGCGCGGAGAAAGCTCGCGCCCGAGCGTGTCGAGCTGACGAACGGGCCCGGCAAACTCTGTCAGGCGCTGGCGATCAGCCGAGCCGACTACGGCGTCGATATGTGCAGCTCGAAAGCGTTATTTTTGCTGGATGCGCCGGCGGCCCGCGTCGTTCGCTCGCCGCGCATCGGCGTCGACTATGCGGGCAGTTGGGCCGCGCGTCCCTGGCGCTTCTACGAAGCCGATAACCGCTTCGTCACACGCATGCGCGCGGGCCCACGCGCCGCGCGCGCTTCTGCCGGTACTGGTAAAGCTCTCGTAAAATCCGCGCGTCGCAGCTAACCTTCCGCCGACCGCTTCTTCCGGCCATGCCCCCCTCCCAGCCTGACCCAGAGTCCGCGCGCCCGCTCGGGCGACTCGCCGGCAAGCGCATCGCGCTCTGCGTCAGCGGCAGCGTTGCGGCTTACAAGGCCGTGCTCTTGCTCCGGCTCTTGCTCAAGGAGGGCGCCCGCGTAGAGACGCTGCTGACCCGCACCGCAGCTCGCTTCGTCGGCAGCGCCACGTTTGCCGGGTTATCCGGGAGCGCGCCGCTCACGGACATGTTCGCGGAAGGCACCGGCGGCGAAGTCCACGTGGACGTGGCTGCGCGCTCCGATCTGCTGCTGCTCGTACCGGCCACGGCGGACTTGCTGGCACGCCTCGCGCAGGGCCGCGCGGACGACCTGGTAACTGCAACGGTGCTGTGTGCCCGCTGTCCCGTATTGGCGGCGCCGGCCATGCACCCCGCCATGTGGAGTCATCCGGCCACCCAGCGTAACGTCGCGCGCCTGCTCGAGGACGCGCGACTCGAGCTCGTCGGACCCGTGTTCGGAGAGGTGGCATCGGGCGATCACGGCCTGGGACGGATGATTGAGCCGGAGGCCATCCTGGATCGCGCCGCAGCGCGCCTCGCTCCCCAGGATTTGAGCGGCCGGCACGTGGTGGTGACCGCGGGACCCACTCTCGAAGACATCGATCCGGTGCGCTTTCTGGGCAACCGTTCCTCGGGAAAAATGGGCTTTGCCATCGCCGAGCGCGCGCGAGCGCGAGGCGCGCGAGTGACGCTCATCACCGGCCCCGTGGCATTGCCCACCCCTGACGGCGTGGAGCGAGTCGACGTGCGCGGCGCACACAGCATGCGGGACGCGCTCTGGGATCGGCTCGGCCAGGATTTACGCGGCGCCGACGTCCTGGTGATGTGCGCGGCCGTCGGCGATTTCCGCCCTCAAGGTGCCTCCACGACCAAGCTGAAGCGGGAGCAGAAGAAGATGTCGCTCGAGCTCGTGCAAAATCCGGACATCCTGGCGGAGGTGGGCCAAGCGCGCAGCGGCAGCACGCCGCTCTTGGTCGGATTCGCAGTCGAAGCGGATGAGCCGGAGCGCGTGCTCCAGTACGCGCGCGGCAAGCTGACTTCGAAGCGTGTGGACTTGGTCGTCGCAAACCACGCGAGCGACGCGTTCGGAAAAGACGACAACCGCGCCACCTTCGTGACCGCCGGCGGGGACGAAGCCTTGCCACTCTTACCGAAGCGCGAGCTTGCGGATCGACTGTTGGACTGGGTCGCCCTGCGCACCCAGAAGAGTCATTGATGCGGCGAACTGCTCTGGTCGTAGCCGTCATCGCCGCTGCCATGGCGTTCTCATTCCGGCCGGAGCTGGCCACGACGCCGATGATGTGGCTCGGCCTCGCCATTCCCTATGCTGCGCTGGCTGGGCTCGCCATTCACAAGATGTGGGACGACGGCACGCTCGTCGATTGGCTCAAGCCCCGCTGGGGGGATCTCTCGATTGGCGTGCTCGTGGCCGCGGTATTGCTGCTGTCTTCGTGGGCCGCACGCTCGCTGCTGGCGCCGGCGGGCAGCTCGCGCCACGCCTGGCTATTGCGGATTTATCTGCAGTTCGGCTCGGCGGAAGTCATTCAACGCTCGCTCCTGCTCACGCTGGTGATCGTCGCGATACCCGTGTTCGAGGAGCTGGTTTGGCGGCAGCTGGTCCTGCGCGAGCTGCTCGATCGCTTCAAAACGCGGCGTGCCTGGCCGCTGGCAGCGTTGCTCTACGCTGCCGCGCATTTGCCAACGGTCTACACCTTGCGAGATCCCTCGGCCGGGCTGAATCCACTGTTGTTCGTCGCGGCGCTCGGCTGCGGAATCGTGTGGAGCTTCATGGCAGCCATGCTCGGGCGGTTGCCACCCGTAATCATTTCGCACGTCGCGTTCACGTACTTCACGGCGACACAGTTCCGCCTGCCCGGCATGTAAGCGAATCAACTCGCGGCGCTGATGCGGATCAGTTCCTCTTCCGGGATATCCAGGTCCGAGAACACGTTTTGGACGTCGTCGTGGTCGTCGAGGGCCTCGGCGAGACCGAGCGCGACTTCGGCGTCCCGGCCGCTCAAGAGCTTCTTGTTCTTCGGCACGAACGAAAGCTTGCTCGAGACGAGGGTCAGCTTGCTGGCTTCGAGCGCCGTCACGACCTTGTCGAGCTGATCGGTCGGGGTGTACACCGTCCACACCTCGCCCTCATCGCGGTAATCCTCCGCGCCCGCAGAGATTGCAGCCTCCATCAGCGCATCCTCGCTCACGGTCGCTTTATCGAGCGTGATGGCGCCGAGTCGATCGAACGCCCACTGCGCGGTGCCCGAGCTGCCGAGCACGCCGTTGTGCCTCTCGAAGATTTTACGGAGCTCCGCCACCGTGCGGTTGCGGTTGTCCGTCATGCCTTCGGCCAGGAACAAGGTGCCGCCGGGGCCCGTGCCTTCGTACAGAACCTCGTCGTAAGAAGCGCCATCGATTTCGCCCGTGCCGCGTTGAACGGCGCGCTTGATGTTGTCGGCCGGCATTTGCTCGGCCTTGGCGTCCGCGATGGCTTTGCGCAGGCGAGGATTACCGGTGGCATCCCCTCCGCCGATACGCGCCGCGGTGACGATCTCCCGGATGAGCTTGGTGAACACCTTGCCCCGCGCCGCGTCCGTCGCACCCTTCTTGCGTTTGATCGTGGCCCACTTGGAATGGCCGCTCATAGCGAGATGCGAAGCTCCTTTTCCGGTCGATGATGAAAACGCAGGCTGGCGCTCGTTTCCTGAACAGGTCGAGCGGCCGACGGCGAATGCTCGTCTAGCATACACCGGCCCGCGCGCTCAAACAGCCCTTGAGCAGACGCAGTAACCCGCGCCGCGCCGCAATTTTCGGCAGGTCCGCGGTTTCCGAGCGCTATTCCGCAGGATGCGGCAGCGCCTGTGCCTCGGAGCTGCCGCTCGGGGCCGAACGCCTGAAGAAGCGGTTCATGCGCACGGAAAGATCGTCGAAGAGCGAATAGGCCACTGGGGTCGCCAGCAGCGTCAAGAACAACGCCAGCGTCTGCCCCCCGATGATCACGAAGCCCGTTGCGCGGTTCGTACCGGCGCCGGCGCCGCTCGACAAGACCAGGGGAACCATGCCGGCGACGAACGCCATCGTGGTCATCAGGATCGGACGCAGCCGATCTCGGTTGGCCGCGAGGATGGCTTCATCGCGAGGCAACCCCTCCGCGCGCAGCTTGATGGTGTGATCGATCTGCAAGATCGAGTTCTTCTTCACGATGCCGAACAGCACCAGGATGCCGAGCATCGAGAAGATGTTCAGCGACTGCTGGAAGAGAATCACGCTCGCCATGGCAAACGGCACGGTGAGCGGCAGGCTCAGCAAGATCGTGATCGGATGCAGCCACGACTCGAACTGAGCGGCCAGCACCAGGTACATGAAGATGACCGAGAGGAGGAACGCCAGCCCGAAGTTCCGCGCGGCGCGCCCGAGCTCTTTGGATTGGCCCATGGGAGCGGCCGAGTAACCCGGCTCCATGCGTAGCTGTTTAATGGTCTTCTCGAGCTCGTCCAGGACTTTGCCCTGCGAGTAGCCCTGCTCGAGGTTGGCCATTACGTTGACGGTCTTCTTGCGATTGTAGCGATCGATGCGCGAAGGCCCGGTGCCCTCGTCGAAACTGACGACGTTGTCGAGCGTGATCACTCCGAGCTTCGAGGACGGCACGGTCACACGCCGCAAACCGGCGATGTCCGTGCGCGCTTCCTGGGTCGAACGCACGTGTACGTCGTACTGCTCGCCACTTTCGTTGTACGTGCCCACATCGTAGCCGCCCACGAGCAAACGCAGCGCGCCGGCCACGTCGGCGACGCTGACGCCGAGGTCCGCGGCCTTCTTGCGGTCGATGCGCACACGCAACTCCGGCTTTCCGACGATCAGCGAGGTATCGGGATCGACCACGCCGGGCAAGGTCTTGAGCTTCTTCACCAGCTCGGCGGAGTACGCGCTGAGCTGGTCCAGGTCGGGACCCTTGACCTGGTACATGATCGCGTAGTTCGCCGGTCCTCCGGAGAACGTCGGCACCGGTCCGACCGCGATGCGATACCCCTCCTGGCCGTACTTGGCGCGCACCACCTGCCGCGCCTTCATCACGAGCGCGGGTTGCGAGAGACTGCGCTGTTTCGGCGGCACCAGCTTGACGTAGATGTTCGCGAGGTTCGGCGTCTTCTGCGCGTCGTCACCGATGGTGGTGACCGCGTATCTGACCCCTGGGATGCTCTCGATCTCACGCGCGATGCGCGTGGCGGCAATGCGCGTGGCTTCGAGGCTGGTGCCCTCGGGTACGCGAACCGTGGCGCCGAACTGCGATTCGTCTTCGTCCGGCAAGAAGTTCTTGTTGGCCTTGGCGCCGAGCACGGGAATCGCGATCAGAGCCGCGAAACACACGAGCACGATGACCCAGCGGTGCGCCATGGACCAGCGCAGCGACGTCATGTAGCCGCGCTCGATGAAGGCGTAGAAGCCCGATGCCTTGGAGTGCGAGTGCACGGGCTCCGGGGCGGCCACGGCTGTCGATGTATCGGCTACGGCCGACACGGCTCTCGCCTTGAACCAGCGCGAGCAAAGCATGGGCGTGAGCACGAAGCTCACCAGCAAGGACACCACGATCGCGAACGCCATGGTGAGTCCGAACGAATTCATGAAGCGACCGACGATGCCGCCCATGAAAGCCACCGGCAAGAACACGGCCACGAGCGAGAGCGTGGTCGCGAGCACCGCGAGCCCGATCTCCTTGGTGGCCACCATCGCGGCCTCCTTCGGGTCGAGGCCCTTCTCTTCGATGTGTCGGTAGATGTTCTCCAGCACGACGATCGCGTCGTCGATGACGATGCCGACCGCGAGCGCGAGCGCGAGCAGGGTGATGCTGTTGAGCGTGTAGCCGGCCAGCTTCATCAGCGCGAAGGTGCCGA
>DATHEN010000009.1:0-3889 GCA_035318565.1 Polyangiaceae bacterium | reverse complement strand
CGGCGCTGGTGGCGTACGCGCTCGGCGACGGTCAAGAATCCAGCGCCCGCTGCACCATGACTTCGGCCCAGCGCAGGGCGTGTTCCAGGTCGAAGCAAGCGTCGAGCTCGCTCGGCTGGAGCAGCCGCTGGATATCGGCGTCTTGGCCGAGCAAGCTGCGGAAGTCGCCTTCGCGCGCAAAGGCACGCATGGCATTGCGCTGCACGAGCTCGTATGCCGCTTGCCGCGCCAGGCCTTTCTCGACCAGCGCCAGCATCACGCCTTCGCTGAAAAAGAGCCCGCCGCTTTGCTCGAGGTTTTGGCGCATGCGCTCGGGATACACCACCAGTCCTTCGACGAGCCCTGCCGCGCGCTCCAGCATGAAGCCCACGCTCGTGGTGGCGTCGGGTGCAAGCATGCGTTCCACCGAGGAATGAGAAATATCGCGCTCGTGCCAGAGCCCTACATTTTCGAGCGCCGGCACCACGGCGGCGCGCACCACACGCGCGAGGCCGCACAGGTTTTCACTGAGCACCGGGTTGCGTTTGTGCGGCATGGCGCTGGAGCCTTTTTGCCCTTGGGAGAAGCGCTCCTCCGCTTCTCCCACTTCCGTGCGCTGCCAGTGCCGCACGTTCGTGGCGAGCCGCTCGATACCCGCGGCAATCAGCGCCAGAGCCGCGAACAGCGCCGCATGACGATCCCGCGCAACGACCTGAGTGGCGACCGTTTCGGGCCGCAAGCCGAGCTGCGCCAGCGCGCGCTCCTCGATCTCTGGAGTGAGGTGCGCGTACGTGCCGACGGCGCCGGCGATTTTGCCGACTTTGATCTCATGCTTCGCGTGCAGCAAGTGCCCGCGCGCGCGCTTCATTTCACAGAGGTGCCCGGCGAGCACTACCCCGAAGCTCACGGGTTCGGCGTGGATGCCGTGCGAACGGCCGATCATGGGCGTCTTGACGTGCTCCTTGGCGCGTGCGCCGAGCGCGTGGATCAAGCGCTCGAGCCGCGGCTCGATCAAATCGAGGGCGCGTACGAGGAGCACGGCGAAGCTCGTGTCGAGCACGTCGCTGGAGGTCATGCCCCGGTGCAGCCAACGCGCGGGTTGCCCCGCTTGCTGCTCGACGTGCGTGAGAAACGCGATCACGTCGTGACGAGTAGTGCGCTCGATGCGATCGATCGCCTCCGGGTCGAGCACGATCTTCAGCTCGCGAATGCTCGCGGCCGTACCCTTGGGCACGAGGCCGGCGCTCTCCATGGCTTCGCACGCGCTCAGCTCGACCTCGAGCCAAACCGAATAACGGGTCGCGTCGGACCAGAGGTCCGCAAACTCTTTCGGGGTGTAACGGCCGATCATCGAGGCTCGCTTAGTACGTCGGCCCGGAATTCCATTCCGGGTCGTCGTACGTCAAGAAGAGAAGAAGTACCGAGGCCAAACTCGTGCCTGCTGAGGATTTCTGCGGCCCTCAACCCTTTGGGGCCGCGGAAATCCGGAACGCACGAGTGGGCCGAGGCACTAGCACGGTCCCGCCCTCGCGGGTGCGGGCCCTTTGGTCCGCGGCTACTAGGGCGCGACGCGTACGCCCCGGGCGCGATACACCTCCGGCGGTACCTCGAGGCCTGCATCGAAGCGGCAGCTCATCGTCCGGTATTCGAGACCGCCCGGATCCCGCTGCGAATCCGCAGAGGTTCGAAACAGCCAGCCGTGCTCCAGGTCATCGAGCAGCACCAGGGCGCGCTCACGCCCAGTGTTGCTGGCACCGTCCAGTGAAACCGTCTCCGCGTCGAAGGCCGCGACGCAGGGCGACGCGGGCGTACCGTGCAGCACCGCGGCGTCCGTGAGAAGAACGCGCAGCGGCTCGGCCGGGTCGTTGATCAGGACCGGATGCCGCGTGCCCGGTTGGAACGGCACCACCACGCGCGGCGTGTCTGCGCGCTGCACGGGCGAGCACGCCTTGGGTGGATCGGACGTGTCGTGCTGGAGGGGAACGGCGATCGGTTCTTCGGTGACGGGCCCCGTGGCGCGGAACACGAAAATGTTGCTTTGTCGGCGCGCTCCCATTTCGTCGAACGTCGCAACGTGTAGTCCCGGCCGGCCATTCACGTAAGCGAGATCGGAGTAGGGCTCGAGCCCGAACTCAGCGGCGTCGAAGAAGCCGGTAGCGTAGGCATCGAACGCCCAACTCTCGCCCGAGCGGCGCGCGCGCACGGCGGCCCGGCCATCCCGCGCCAGCAGCAACGGCACGTGATCACGATCCACGCGCACGATTTCGCTGCGCAAACTCTCCCGCGCGATGGCCGGCCATGCGATTGCGGGCAAGCTCGTGACGCCACGGCCGTCCAGAAACAACGTCGGCTGGCGATCGGCTGCCAGTTTGTGCACCCGCAAGTACACGCCCCCGCTCGCCACGCTGAACAGCGCGGGCTCGGCGAGCTGAGCACCGCCGCCGCCCCGCTCATAGTCGCCCGGCTGATAGCTGCCGGCGTGCGCGAGCCGAGCGTGGCCGATGCGCGCCTCGAATAGATTGCTCCACGCAACCTCGAGATCACGCAGCTCGGTCTGCCCGGAGCGCGCCTCCGGTACGAGGTAACGTAGGGCTGCAACGCCTTCCACCTGACGCGACACCAAGAACGCGTATCGCTCGGCGCGCGCCACGGGCGGCAGCAAGCTGATGGACTCGACCCGCGCTCGCGCGCCGCCGATGCCATGAAACAGCGTCGCCGCTGCGTGTTCTGCATCCGCAGCAGCGGCGAACCAGGCCACCTTGCCGAGCGCAGCTTGATCTGCGGTGGGGGCCGCGTTGGCACCGAGCAGTGGGCGCCAGCCGTCCTCGCTCAGCGCACAGCTCAGCGCGGTGCGCAACTGACGTTCCACGGCGCGCATCCCTGACTTGGACGAACTGGTCACGTCCAGGCGCTGAGTGTCCGCAGCCGCTCGCCAGCCCAGGCGCGAGAGCTCGTCGCCGATCGCACAGCCGCCCGAATGACACGCTACGGGCAGCCGGCACTGATCGTCTCCAGTGCACGGATCGAGCGGCAAGTGGCCCGCGGCCTGCCAGGTGGACCCGCCGTCCAGCGACTCCCAGATGCGACGGCTGGGCAACGCGAGCGCCAGAGCACGCGCCCCAGCAGCACCGAGCACGGACGCCTCCGAGGGTGCGGTCCCCACCGAGAGCAGCCGTCCGTCGGCGTCCGTTACGAACAGCTGCAAGTTGCCATCGACACGCATCACCACCGAGAGCGTGCCGTCGTCGCCGACGCCGAAGGTCTCGAGATCCTGCGCGGAGCTCTCGAAGCGGCTGCCGTACTGCTCGATTTCGCTGTCTTCGGCCGGGGGCTCAGCGCTCGTATCCGCGAGCTCTCGCGGGACGAAGCTGTGGCCGCCATCTTGCGAAACGAACAGAAACAGCGCGTTGCTCTTGGTGCGCCGTCCGAGCGCGTACGCGCGCTGCCCGTCAGCGGAGAACGCGAGCGCAAGCGGCGCGTCGCTCAGACCGGGCAGGGCCGCGACGGCGAGCTCGACGCGCGCTCCCGTTTTTGCCGCCCGCCCCGCCAGCGCAGCCCGATTCGTCACGCGCCGGTGGTGCACGCCGTACGGCTTGCAGCCGCTTTGCTCGTCTTGCGCCGGACAGATGCCACCGAGCAGCAGCGCGCCGCGATCGCCCACGGCCATCATGAACTGACCGATCCGCGCCTTGACTTCGAGCGGCTCGCGCTGAAATGTCTGCCCGTGATCCGCGCTCCGCCAGATCTCCAGTAGTTGCGCGGCAGAGCCGGGCGCACGCCGCGCGCACGCGAAGTAGAGCCAGTGCGCGAAACCGGCGAGCCGTACCACCTCACAGCCGCGCGCAGCTGGAACTGGACGTGCCTGGAGCGCGCCGTCGAACGCGCCGCGCAGCAGCTGCCACTCCGCCCC
>DATHEN010000008.1:0-4324 GCA_035318565.1 Polyangiaceae bacterium | reverse complement strand
CTGCATTCCAGGGGATCTGGAAGCAACAGTCCGCGGAGATCATCATCATCGACCCGGCCAATCCCGGGGCGATCCGTAGTGAGACCGTGACCATTCCGCCGACGATCGCCGCCCCGAACGACGGACGCCAGGTCGACATCTACCAGGAGATCCACAACGACGCCTGGGTCACGTACGCGCACTACGCAGGCGACAGCGTCTACTTCAAGACGCGCCAGCCCCTGACCAAGGCCGAAGAAGCCTATGTGGCTTACGGCGAAGACGGGACACACATGTACCAGATCGAAGACGGAAATCTGGTCGACAACGCGACTGTGCCGTTCGGCTCCGTGCAGACGACGTCCGTCATCACCTTTGCGAAGCACCCAGGTGCCTTCCCTCCGAGCTCCTGGCCCCAGCAAGCGGTGGAGCTGCCATGAGCGCGAGCACGAGCAACATGAAGAGATTTCACGCGCGCCTGAAGCTCGCGCTCTCGGCCTGCGCCATCGTGTCCTACGCGCTGGTCGCGCAGGGCGACGTTCCCTCGTTCTTCGTGCCGCTGGAGCAGTGCACCACGCAGCCCTGTGCGTGCCCGGATCTGCGGAGCATGAAGGCCTTCTTGGCCGATCAAATCCGAGCTCGTGACGTCTGGAAGACCGTCAGAAATGACATCCAGGCCGGTACGGGTCCCGCGACCAGCGCCGCAGCTCGTGCACTGTTCAATTCGCGGCTCGGCGCTGCCTCTCCGGAGATCAGCACGCAGTATCAGAGCTGCCCGGGTTACGACCCGAGCAAGAACACCATGACCATCATCGCTGGGGTGAATGCTTCCGGGGTCTCGGTGTTCGATCCCTGCTTCTGCGGTGCCTTCTGCTCGGACATCGTCCAGTCCACACTCGCGCACGAAAAGATGCACGTGACGTCGGGCGTGATCCTGACGGCGGGCTCACTCCACATGTTGGCGTTCTGCAAGGCGTTTTCGCATCCGGACTGCGCCAAGCTGGAACCGCTGACGCTCGCAGTTTCCGAAATCGTGTCGCACGATGCGGGCATCGAGCACCTGCAGCAAGCCATTCGCAAGCTGCTCGAGGCAACCGAGGACTGCACCACGGACGGCGGCGCCCCGAGTCCAATCGCGCCCACCGGCCTCGGCAACCGCGTTCAATCCCTGTTCTCACGCTTCGTTCACGGCGCGCCTCCGCGCTGACCTTGCGGTGAAGAGCTCGGTGTGGCGAGTACTCGCCTCACGGCCGCGTGGGGCCGTGGCGCTCGCCACGTGCGCGGCTTACGTCGCGGCGCTGATCGGACCGTTTCAGTTCGATGACTACGACGTCATCGTGCGCTATGCGCCGGTTCACTCCTTGTCTGCGTGGTGGGCGGCGCTCGGACACGGCATTCGTCCCTTGCTCAAGCTCACGTACGCTCTGAACTGGGCGCTCGGCGCGAGCGTGTTCGGCTTTCATCTGTTCAACGTGCTCGTGCACCTGCTGAACACGGAGCTGGTGATGCGGCTGTGCACAGCCGCGAGCGATCCCGAGCAGCGCTGGCCGTTCGAGCCGCGCGGGCGAACCGCGTTTGCGGCCGGTCTCTTGTTCGCGATTCATCCGCTTCAGACCGAGGCCGTCACGTACATCAGCGGCCGTTCGTCTTCATTGATGGCGCTGTTCGTGCTGGCTGCGTTGCTCTTCTACGTGCAGGGCGTGCGCGCCGCCTCACGGAGGTGGCTGGCCTTGGCCGGGCTGGCGTTCGTGTGCGCGCTCCTCACCAAAGAGATCGCCGCCACCTTGCCGCTCGGTCTGGTGCTCTGGGAATGGTGCTTCGAGCGCTCGCGCCTGCGCGCCGTGCTCGTGCGACAGGCGGCGTTCGGGGGGCTCGTGCTCGGCATCGTCGTGCTCGCGATCCTGCACCCGAGTTACTACACGTTACTCTTCAACGCGCTCGGCGTTCGCCCCTTGCTCGAGGCCATTGCGTATCAAGTGGCCGGAGCCGGTTACCTGCTTTCGCGGCTGATCCTGCTGCACCGCTTGTCGATTGATCCGGGTCTCGGACTGGCGGCGCCGTCACCGCTTGCACTGGCGGGCGCGAGCGTCGTTCTCTTGCTGCTCGGCGCTGTCGCGCTTACTCAGCGCCGCAAACGGTCGATCGTCACGTTTGGCATAGCGTGGTTCTTCGTGCAGGCGTTTCTGCCGTACGTGTTCGTGCAGCGTCAGGACGTCATCAACGAACGTCACGTGTACCTCGCTTGCTTCGGAGTCTTCGCGGCGCTTGGGGCGCTGTGGAGTGAGCTGTCCGAGCGTTCTCGTCATTCCGCGCGCTGGCATTGGGCGGGCGTGACGCTCGCCGCCCTGTTCGTCATCGGCACGGCCGCGCGCAACCTCGACTACCGGAGCCGTCTCGCACTTTGGCAAAGCACCGTGCGGGTCTCACCCCACAATCCGCGCGCACACAACAATCTGGGCGTCGCGCTCGAGCTCTCGGGGCGCGACCGAGAAGCGCACGCTGCCTATGCGCAGGCGTTGCAATTGGACCCCGACTACGAGATGGCGCGCCGAAATCTCGAGCGAGTAATGCGTCGTTAGCAGCTGCTTGGTTCATTCAGTAGCGCGCGCGCCGCCGCGGAAAGATCCGGAAACTCACGGAGCGTGCCCTGAAAGTGCGCCCACGCTTCTGCGCTCGGGGCCGCTGCATACGCCGCGCACACGACTTCGCGCTGCACGAGCGCCGGAAGCTGCACGCGGATCACGGCATCGGCGAGCAGGTCGAGCAGCGTCGCGTCTTCTAGCGCGACGATGGCCGGTAAAACGGCCAAAATGCGTTCGGCGCTGGTGGCGGCCGACAAGGCGTCACGCAAGAACTCTACGTACGCCGGCATCTCGCTGGCATTGGGTGCGCTGAGCTCGACGCCGGCCGCCTGGAGCGCCAAGCGGGTCACCAGAACATCGCGCAGCGCCGTCGACGGCGAAGACGCCGCTAGCGGCGCGAACGAGCTGAAGCTCTGGGCCGCGCCAAAGTCGAAGCTCGCGATCCACGCCAGACGCGCCAGCGCTTTCGGCGTGAGCGCAGCTGAACCCAAAAGCGCCGTGAGCTCGTCGGCGAAGGCGGCGCGCGCGAGCTCGACCCCACACGCCGCGAGGCCGGGCGTGAATCCGGCTTCTTCACGCGCGCGCAGCACGGGCATCAGAGCTGCCCGCCAAGAAATCTGGGCTGCTGGGGCCGACGCTTGCAGAATGTAACAAGCGTGCATCAACGCATAAGTGCGCGCGTCGCTCGAGTCGAACTGCGGGTAGTCTCGCACGAAATCGGCGGAGCTCGCGAAGGGCGGCGTATTGGTATGAACGAGCGCGTTCTCCTGCGCCGCGGCCGAACGCGATAGGAACGCAGACCGAGCGCCTTCGGTCGTGGGGAGCAGAAACGGTATCGCGTCGATGGACCAACTGGGATGCACATCGCGTTCGTCGAGTGCCACGTAGCCTCCCGCGGGTACGGAGAGCGTCGTGGGCGCGCTGGTAGCGAGCGAGACCTGCGTGGTGGCGCCGTTTGCGTCCACGACCGTCACTTCGAAAGGTCGCAGGATCAGCTCGTCGGGATCGCTCAGCGTGAACGTCAATGAACGCTCGCCGCTCTCCTCCATGCGCAGCTCGGGCGATCCTTTCGCGTCGAGGAGGCGAGAAGCGCGCTCGCGAAGCGCCGGAGCCAGGCCCGCGGTGAGCACATCGAGCAGCTGAGCCCCGTCCACGCTCCGGTCCTCGTAGTCCGCGAGCACGCTGCGAAGGCGAGCGAAGAACGTGTCGTCGCCGAGCTCGGCGCGGATCTGCGTGAGCAGCCACGCGGCGCGGGTATAAGGTCCGGTCGTATACAGCGAGTCGATGTCAGGGTCGTCGGCGGCGCTCGGATCACGAATCGGATACTCTGGATCGAAAGCGAAGAACTCTCCCGCTAGTCGTGGTGAAACGGCGCCGGCTGGCGTTTCGCGCTGAGTTGCGTAGGCGAGGAGCGTCGCCAGACCCTCTTTCACCCACAAGTCGCTCCAGCTTCGAATCGTGACGGAATCACCGAACCACTGATGCGCCAGCTCGTGCGCGCCAATCATGTCGAAGGCATGCGTCTGCGCAGCCGTCTCGGTCATGAACGACACGGACGAATTCTCCATGCCTTCTGGAAAGGCCGGCAGCAGCGCCACTGCGTACGTGTCGAAGGGGTACGGGCCCAGCATATCCACGAGGACGTTCAGGGTGTTGCGCAGGCGTGCGAGGTAAACCTCCGAGTCGACCGGAGTGCCGCGCCGCTTCCAGAGCGTGAGCTTCGGCTCTGCACCCGCGAGCTCACGGGACTCGAGCTGGCCCAT
>DATHEN010000007.1:0-2914 GCA_035318565.1 Polyangiaceae bacterium | reverse complement strand
GCCCGTGATCGTGGAGTAGTGCCCGTGTCGAACAATGAACGGCTCAGCGTCGTCGATCACGAAGCGTTGGATACCCTTGGCGATCCGCCTGAGGGTCGCCTCCGCGAGCGGGCGAGGTCGGCCGAAGATCGATCGGCAAGGCAGAGACCAGTCGATGATATCGGACGCTGGTCGCCAGGCGCGTGCGCGTCCTTCGCCGTGCGTCGGATCTGGCCAGGCGATTCCGGCGCTGTCGCGTCTAGCGATCAGGTACAGCCGGCGGCGCGTGGTGGGCGCGCCGTAGTCAGCGGCGATGAGTGAACGGAATTCGACCGAGTAGCCAAGTCCTGTGAGCTCGGCGAGCCACGCGCGGAACGTCTCGCCGATGCTTCCGCGATCTGGACGGCCGTCGTCGCCGAGCGGGCCCCACGTCTGAAACTCCTCCACGTTTTCGAGCACGATCACGCGCGGGCGCACGGCCTTTGCCCAGCGGATGACCACCCAAGCGAGTCCGCGGATCTCTTTCTTGAGCGGTTGCTTGCCTTTGGCCTTGGAGAAGTGCGTGCAGTTGTGGACGACGATGCTCTCGACCACGTAGCTCTCGTCCTCTTCAACGCTCAGATTGAAGACTGTCGCGCCGTCGGATGCGTCTGTGCTTTCGCGAACCGGCGCCCACTCGAGACCGTCCTCGCGCCATGTCTGGCGATGCTCCGCGTCTACGTCGTCGCGCCAGCGCAGGTGCCACGAAGGCAGAGCGTTCACTTTGCGCCCCTCGATCATGTCCCGGTTTGCGCCGACGTAGACCGTCACGGTCTTGCCGAGGCTCTCGGCGAGAGCCTTGATTCCGAACGCCAGCGCCTTTGAGACCGTTGAGCACTCGGTGACAGGGCTTCCGTTGCGGCCGCGCCATCCGTCGCCAGACAGGTAACCGTCAAGTAAGGCGCGTCGAAATTCTTCCGGCATCCCGAGCGCCCAGCCCGGGACCAGCTTTGTGGCGGCGCCGTGGCCGAAGTGCTGACGCAGCCACTCAACCAAACCGCGGTGGTTGGCTGCAAACTGATAGGCGGTACCGGTCTCGCGTTCGTGCCAGGTGAGCTCATCAGAGCCGGATCGCGAACCGGCGCGAGGCTGAGTGCCAAGCCTCGCCCTCAGGTCTTCTGTTTCGTGCCGACCGCAGGTGATTACGATCTCGGCGCGCGACTCAGTTAGTCGCGTCCATCCATCTGCGATGTAGCGCCCGGCGAGCCAGAGCAGCTCGGTAGTGATCGACGTGCGCCGTTGGCGGTGAACCGGAACGGACGGAACGAAAGCCTCGGGAAACTCCGTGGGAGTAGACCAATACGCGCCTCGCCCGAGTTCGCGAGCAGGGGTCCACTTCGCGGGACCGATATGGCGCACGGTTCGGCGTTCGGCGTTGTTCCAATAGTCCGTGCGAATGCGCACGAAGAAAGGATGCTCTGGGCTGACTAGCAATCCAGGGTGTCCATGCCCGCGCAGTCGAATGAGCGGGCGCACGGTGCTCATCGTCGCGGTCACGGGACGCCAGCGGCGAAGATGCGTGAGCACCTCGTCGCCGACTTCGATCTCTTCTATCGTGCGGTACCCTTCGCGTGTGAGCACGAGTGTGCCGGCTGGAAAGCAGTCGGGAGAGAACCAGGCGAGGCCAACGGGGCGCGATCCGCACGCTTCGCGCGGGTCCACCTCCCAAATGTTTTCGCAGAAGTGGCGCGTCTCGGGATGGTTCGCCTTGTGCACCGCGATGGCTTCTGGGTCGTGGTTGATCGCGAGATCCACCGGGCGCCCGATGGCGCGCACAATTCCGGTCGAGGCCCCTCCACCCCCAGCAAAGTTGTCAACCGCGAGCTCGTCCGAACGGAGCCGGAACGATGCGCGGAGTAGCGGCGCGCGGCTCACGAGTACGTCTCCAGCGAAGCGAGCAAGCGCTGCGCGCTCTGTTCACTCGTCAGCGCAGTGCGCGCCTCGTCGAGAAACGCCAGGCCAGCAACGAGCACGATACCGGTCGCGGATTTGAGCTGCTGCTCCACGTGAGCAACGAGAGCCTCTAGTTCTCGCGTGGCGTTCACGATACCTGCTCCCCGTCTTCACCGCCGAGGCCAGGGAATACCGGGTCGAGCACGCCGCTCGTCGGACAGTCCCCCAGTAGGTCGTATTCGAGATCTGAGACTTGTTTGGAGAGCTCGTCGGCGCGCGATGTGCGCCCGTTGCGGCAGAGCTCTGCCGTCAGTTCGCGCACGGCCGCCTCGAGCTGGTCGATCTGTTGGTTGATCTGCTGGCGTAGCTGTCGAACCGTGTCCCGTGCGGCCGCCCTCGCGTCCAGGAGGGCTTTCAGCTTGCTGGCGCCAAGCGGCGCGGATGCGCTCATGACGCTTGCTCCACTGGGTAGATGGGTTCGAGCCGTGTGCCGTCAGAGTCAACCAAGACGAGGCGCTTCATGCCGTCCGCCTTTCCTCCGCGAGCTCGGCCAGGTAGCGGGCCGCGTGCTTGCAGCCCTGCTCCGCCATGCGGTGCAGAACCTGCGCGCCGTCGCTGAACCTGCCCTCGCGCTGCGCCAGCTCGAACCACTGATGAGCTCGGCCGTGCGCATCGCAGTCCTCGCGGCTCTCGAAGCGGCCCACCTCGTGAGCGAGCAGGTCGAGACGCCGTGCGCCGAACACCTTGTCGCTCACCATGCTGACAGCGCCTTGCCACGCGTCGCACATGCCGGCCTCGCGCATTTGGTGGCGCAGCTCGACCAGCTCGTTCCAGAGGCGGTCGGCCTTTGCGGCAATGGTCCGCATCTTGCGGGCCGCTTGCTTGCGCGTGATGGGTTTCACAGCGGCACCGCGCCCGCGCGAATGGCCTGAGCGGCGAGCCGGCGCGCGTCGTGGAACGCCTGTCTGGGCAGTGCGTCAACGCTCCCGAACTCCCACACGGC
>DATHEN010000006.1:0-2225 GCA_035318565.1 Polyangiaceae bacterium | reverse complement strand
TGAGCTCTACCTGTCCGGCCCTGAATTTCTTCAGGCCGAAGTGCTGCAGAGCGGCTCGGGCGAGCTTTCCCTCCGGAAAAGTAAAAAGAGCGCGGCGTGTCACGCATCCAGCATGAGGCCCGCAGCGCGCCGTGCAAGGTGGCTGAAACACCGGCCCCAGCCAGGCCGGTTTTAGGCACGGATTCGCGCGCGCCTAGGTGACCGCGTGCAGAACTGCGCCGAGCTCCACGACCAGCGGCGCGTGATCACTGGTTCCGATCTGCCTTTCGACTGTCGCATGCGACGCGCTCGACGCAAGCTCGGAGCTCGTCAGAACGTAGTCCAGGCGCCATCCCACGTTGCGCAAGCGAGCGTCCCGCCAGTACGGCCACCACGTGAAGAGCTGCGCGTCTTCCGGATGCAGCGCCCGCGTCACGTCCACCAAGTCACACGCGATCAGTCCCTCGAACAGGGCGCGCTCGTCCGGTCTCTGACCGATGGCGTGCGCCTTGCGCTCGCTCGGGTGCACGTCTTCCTCGCGACGGGCCACGTTCATGTCACCGCACAGTACGAGCCTCTTTCCACTCGCGTGCAGCTCGCGCACGTAGTCCTGCATGGCGCTCAGGAAGCGCAGCTTGGCGGGGTAGTCTTTGCCTCCGTTGGGCACGTAAACGGAGGCAATCACCACGTCGCCGAGGCTTGCTTGCACGATGCGTGCTTCCGTATCGAAGTCCGGATGGGTGAAGCAGACACGCCCGGCAACCGTGCTGCGCTTCACGTGCAGGCTCACGCCCGAATAGCCTCCGGCGCGGCCGTGCCAAAAGGACCAATACTCGGGCAGTGTGGTGAGCGCCTCCGGCACCTGCTCCGGCGTAGCCTTCAACTCCTGGAGGCAGATGACGTCGAAGTTTCCGGTCTTCGCCCAACTCACGAGCTCCGCGTGCCGTGCGCGAATGCCGTTGACGTTCCAGGTCGCGATGCGAAACGCCACTACTTCGGTCGTCCCTGCGCAATCCAGGTCTCGACGAGCTGCACGTCATCCGCCGGTAAAGACGGCAGACCGAGCGGCATGCCGCGCACTTCGGGGTTCGGCTTGCCGGCTTCTTCGGCCTGGCGGGCGAGCAACGCCGCGACCAGACGCGGCGTGCCATCCGACGTCTTCGCGAACACGCTCATGCGCTGCTGCTGGGCGTCGAGCAGGCCCGCGGCCACACCCGAGTAGGACGCTAGATTCAAGCGCCGCGGCGCGAAGCCAAATCCCCCCGTATTGCCCGGTCCACCGTCGCCTAGCGCGACGTCCGGGTTGCCGTGACAATGCCGGCAGGTCTTGGCGAGCACGCGCTCGTTCACTTCCTCGAAGGTCACTTTGCGTGTGAGCACCGGCAAGCGGGACGGCACGGCTTTGACAGCAGCTGGCGCGAGCGGTGCGGAGAGGATGAAATGCGCCAGCTCGCTGGCCTCCTGCTGGTTGAGCGGCGAAGTCGGCATGAGCGTATCCGGCTTCAGCGATTTCGGTGCCAGGATCCAGCGTACGATCTGCTCCGGGCGGAAACGCTCGCGCGTATGACGCAGATCCGGTGCCAGACTCGCAGCGCGCTGCTGGTCGACCGGGCCGTCCAGGCGCGGCGTCGTCGCGAGCTGCCCGACACCGCTGAAGCGATGACAGCTGCCGCAACCCTTGGTTTCGAAGAGCTCGCGGCCTTGCGTGAGATCTCCGGACGGGACCGCGCTAGGAGCTCCCTTCGCTGCGCCGGCGGTCAGGTACGCCGCGATGTCCCGCGCGTCGCTCGGGCTGATCTCGAGTCGGGGCATGCTCTGCGCGAGGGCCGGGCGCAAATCGTGTGGCTGTTGCAAGAAGCGCTCGATCCAGGTTGCGCGAAAGCGAGCTCCAGTTGCAGCGAGCGACGGAATGTCGCGCACCCAGGTTACGTTCTTCTGCCATTTGCTGAGTTTCTCGGGTGAGGCTTTGAATTTGCCGGCCAGGATGTCTTGGTGACAGTGCAGACAGTGCTGCTCGAGCGGCGCGGAGGGAACGCCCGTACCGTCGTGGCAGCGACTGCACTCGTATTTTTGAACCAGAGTTTTGCCGTGCGCCGCGTCGCCGGCCGCCGCCGGCGCTACGCTGGGCTGCGCCGGAGGCCGGGTCTTTTCGACGTGTACGGCGGGCTTCGAGGCGGCGCTCGGCGTGGCCTCGCGCGGTTCGCTGCGGCAAGCTCCGAGCGCGCCACACGCGAGGGTGAAGACGA
>DATHEN010000005.1:0-2795 GCA_035318565.1 Polyangiaceae bacterium | reverse complement strand
GCTCAACCGGACGCACTGGTTCGTGCCGATCGAGCTGCCCAGCGGCCCGGGCATCGGCGCCTACTCGCGAACCGATGGCAGCGTCAAACACTATGCAGGGATCGCCGCGTCTGGCGCCGTCGCAGTAGACGACCAGTGACGATTTGAAAGAAGCCCGTGGGGTCGTTACGGTCTGCGAAACGCGGCTGAGCCGGCGTGAAACGTCAGCGCGCACGGTTTTAACGACCGCAGACTACAGTCGCGATCTCGCAATTTACAATCGCGCTGTCGCGCGCGCTAACGGCAGGTTCCGGGATCCCAGAGCGCGGCGCGACCGCCGCGTGTACCGGTGATGGCTCCGGAGTCGTTAATACGGTCTTCCCTCTGCATGTAAAATTCGTCGGTGACCTCACCGGTGTGCAGGGGCGTGACGGTGCCTGTGCTGAGCGAGGCGCAAACGCCTTGCGGCGGCGAGCCCGTGTTTGCGAGCACGAGGCCTGTGTTGTTGATGGTAATGAGCCCGAGGGATCCGAAGCTTGCGGGTAAAGTGCGGCGCTCGAGGGTATCGGCTCGCCACCACGCGGCAACGCCCGCGCTTCCGCCCGGGGGAAACATTCTGCCGATGATGTCGCCGTTGTCGTTGATCATTTCGGGCGCAGCACCGTACTGAAATGCGCCGCTGCCAGCGGGCATCGCGCGCAGCCCGTGCACTGGGTCCCAAGTAAACCCGTATGTCGAGCCCCAAGGCTCTACCCCAAATGTGAACCCGATGACCTGGCCATGGGAGTTGATACCGTTGGTCTGAGTACCCGTTCCACCGGGCAGCATACCGATTCGAATCAACGTTCCGGCGGGATCCCAAACGACGGTCTCGCGGTGATAATAATCGGTAGAAGGAGTGGCTCCGGCGTAACCAGCAATCCAGCCATTCCGACCGACGTGAGTGGCAGCGGCGAAGGCGAACACACCTTTGTCCAGGACCCGGAAGGCGCCGGTGGTTGCGTCCCACGTAACGGGGTATTCGAAGTCGCCGGACGCGCTTCCGACAATGAGCCCAGTATCAGAGATGTCGTTCGCGCCGGACCCGCGGCCACCAGCCGTGCCGAGGTCCTTCATTTGCTTGGAGGCGGGGTCGTACACGAACGCGTGCGAAGGAGTACCGCTTTCGTTCGTGTAAGAGTACCCCACCACCATGCCGCGACTGTTGATGCCCCGGGCATGAGAATTTTTCCCGCCGAGCGTTCCGAGCTCCGTGTAGCAGGAGCTCAAAAGGAGCAGCGCCCAGCCGCTTGCCATCAATCCCAAGCGAAGCCAGCGCTTATCACGCGCTGGTTGCTGGCGTGAATCTACGATGAGCTCGTCGAGTTTCACGTCGTTTTGCAAGGTCAGCCGCTTACGTTTGAACATCGTGCACTCCTTCAAATTGGCGCAACCCCCCCTGTGTCCACCCGTTGGCAGCGTGCTTCCGCTTGGGCGCTGCGGCAACGGGATTGAGCGCGGATTCAGGTGGCCGCGAACGTCGCGGTTTGACCTCGGCGAGCCTCGACGCACTTGGCTCGTCAGCTTGGCCCAAGCGATTCGATCTTTTGCGCCCCGAACTCGACTGAAAGAATCGAATGTGAATGGAAACAAAGCGCATCATCGCCGCAGGTGACGGCGGGGTTCACGTACACCTGCGCGCTACTCACGACTGGTAGCGTGGGCTGCTGGGGCAACAGCCGGGAAGGAGCACTCGGTTATCCAGGATTCGAATGGATCGGCTACTACGAGCCGCCGTTCACGGCGCTGGGCGTGGCGGTGCAGTAACGGCTTTGGGCGAGCTCGGCAGCTGGCCGAGCTGACGAGTCTCACGCGGCCAGTTGCTTGGCCCTCGCTGCTGCTCTGAGGCCGATGCCGCGCATGACGTGCAGCGCCAACCGGGGAGAGACTCGCTGTAGCCACAGCACCATGTTGTTCCCGCCTGCGAGGACATCGCGCTTGTCCTTCTCCAGCGTGTGGACGAGCGTCTCGGCAGCGAACTCGGGCGTGAACGTCTTTGGCAGATCAAGCGGCCATAGCTGGCCAGCCTCGGTCTGCGTATGCGGCGGCGAGTAGAGCAGGAGATTGACGCCGGTGCCGACGAACTCGCCACGCAGGGATTCGGAGAATGCCAGCACTGCGGCCTTGGCCGCGCAGTAAGCCGCTGCCGCGGGCATCGGCACGTAGCCGATCGTGGAGGCGACGTTGACGATGGTGCCAGTGCCGCGCGCGAGCATGTGCGGCAAGAGCGCGCGCGTCATGCGCTCCATCCCGAACACGTGAACGTCGAACATGGCGCGCAGGTGCTGCGGGTCCTGCTCGAGCAAGAAGCCCATGCGGCCGCCGTTGCCCGCGTTATTCACCAGGACGTCCACACGACCGTAGCGCGCCATCACCGCCGCGCCCGCCGCGCGCACGGACGCGTCCGAAGTCACGTCGAGCTGTACGGCCATGGCGCCCGGCAGCCCGCGCACCGCACGCTCCAGCACCGCCAGAGAACGCGCCGCGAACACGACCTGAGCGCCGCGTGCCGCGAGCATGCGCGCCGCGACCAAACCGATACCGCTGGACGCACCGCTAACCAGTACGACTTTGCCTTCGAGAATCATGCTGCACCTCAATGTAAACACTGTTTACATAGGTAGCGTGCGCGGCTTGACCTTGCAAGCGAAAGTAATCAACGTTTACATAGGCCCGTGAAAACGAAGCCCAACGGCCGCGCCACCTATCACCATGGGGATCTCCGGGCGGCGCTCATCGAGGCGGCGCTGGCCGGCATCGATGAGGTAGGCGTCGAG
>DATHEN010000004.1:0-2795 GCA_035318565.1 Polyangiaceae bacterium | reverse complement strand
GTCGCAAAGCTTCGAGCGCTGCCAGCGCCTCGGGGCTCGGTTGCACGAAGCGAGCTCCGCGACTCTCGAGATCGGCCAGATACTCGCGTGTTTTGACGGCTTTTCTCGAGATGGGCAGGCGCGCGTCGCGCAATACGATCAGCCGCTCGGTGCGCGGCTCCACGCCGGGCTCGCGATTCAAGACCGTTCGCAAGCGGCCGGCGAGACTCGTCATGCTCTGCTCATGACACACGAGGATTCCGATACGTCCCTGCGGTGTATCGAGCAGAGCATCGGTGCCCGACGCTTGGAGCTCGGAGACACTCGCGGTCCGCGCCTTGGGAAAGCGGATCGCCCAGGCCATGGGCAAGCCGTGCTGCAACGTCACGGCGGTGCGCGCGAGCCGCCCGCGATTGAACGCTTCCTGGCGGCGCGCCTCGAAGGCTTCGGCGAGTGACGCCGAGAGATCGGGCTGGGCAGCGACTTTACCATGGCGCAGCACCTCGAACAGATCTGCTGCTTTGGCCAACACTTTACGGGGAACCAGCGGTGACACCTCACCCAGCTCGTCCATGCTGCGAGCATCGAAGGGATAGAAAGGCGCGCCCGGCTGCTCGCGGCGCAGCGTGGCGAGCTGCTCGACGCCATCCATGCGCAGCGAAATCAGCGCTTCGACCTGGGCGCGCGTCAGCGTGGCCAGCGTGGCCCGGCGTTTGAAGATCCGATCCTTGTCCGCCTGACGGATTCCCTCGAGCGCTTCCAGAAACGCGCTCTGTACGCACGAAAGGATCAGCACGTTCTCGTCGGCTTCGGCAAGATCGGCGGCCATGCGCCCGAACAGGAACAGCGCGTCCTGGTCCTTGGCGTGCGTCTGCAACGCTTCGATCTGGTCGAAGCAAAACACGATCGGCAATGTTTCGCCCGCGAGGCGGCAGAGCGAGGTCACGACTTGCCGAGCGGCGTCCTCGCGATCGGTGACGTCATCTCGACCGAGGCCAAGACGCTCCAGCACCGAGTCCGGCAGACTGTCGCCGCGCAGCCACGCTGCCGCGTCCATCGTGAAGCGGCGATGCACGAGGTGATCGATCACCAGGAACAGATCACGGCCGAGGTCGAGCGACTCGCACACGTTGCGCAGGTGCTCGGTGACCGAATCTTCCTGGATGCGTGCCAGCACGCGCAAACGGAGCACCCAGTGGCGTGGTGGCTCGCGGCTCTCCGCCGCGCACTGGTGCGCAACCAGCCGTTGCAACTGCGAGAGTCCCTCGTGCTGCCGCAGCAGATCCGCCGCGAGACGGCGCCGAACGTGCTGCCATATCTGCATCGGGTTGGTTTGCAGTTTGACCGCCACGAACACGCAGCGCAGCACGCGATCGGGAGCGTGCTGCGCCGTCGACAGCAGGTGGTGCTGCAAGCGCGAAAGTAGATGCGTCTTGCCGGAGCCGGCCGAGCCGTAAATCAGAATCGAATCACTCTTGCCACGGCACACGCTATCGAGCGCCGACAGACATTGATTGAACACGTCTTCGTGGATTGACGTGACGTCCGGGGGCAGCGCCTGCCAGGCGTCTTGAACGACCGTGCCTTCGAACGGATTCGGGATGAACGCGAGCGCGGAAGCCTGCGGCGGGGGTGCAGAATTCATGAGGGTTTGCGCAGAGCGATGCCCACGTAGTGGGTTCCGTGGCGATCGACGACCAGCCCCTGTCGCTCGGAGGGCTCGAGCTGCCCGGGCAAATCGTGGTGATGCAGGATCACGCTGCCGTTTCTCGCAAGCTGCAGCACCGCAGAGTCGAAGCGGGTCTTGTCGAGCTCACTTCGGGCTCGCAGGCGCCGCACCGGGATGAGAGTGCCTGCGGGTTCCTGCCGGCTGAGCTCGCGGAGTGCACTCAGTGTGACGTCGGCATCCATATTCGTGTCCGGGGCCTTCGCCTCGGTAGCCTTCAAACCTAGCATGGAGGAGAGTTCGTCCAGCAACGCTCGGTCGGACACACCGTGCGCTCGGGCTTTCTGCACGGCTGCCTGCAAGGCTTTCGTGGTGGCCGTGAGAAAAGCGCTCGCGGGCGGCGGGGGCTCCGGCTCGAGCGCATAAGCCGCGATCGTCTTCGTGGGAAGGCCGGTCTTCGAAGGCTTGTGGTGAACGAAAATCTTGTGCTCGGCGACGAGCCGGCCGAGTAGCGCGTTGAAGTCGGGCGCGCGCAGGCGCGTCTTCGCTTCTTTCGAAAGGCGTGCCTTCGGCAAGGGTCCGGCGCGGAGAGCGCTGCAAATAGCCGATTCTGCGTCGACGCTTGCGGGCTGCGAGTGCGGAACCGAAGACACGGCAGCCGCGAGCCTACTTGTAACGTCCGCGCGCTGGAAGTGGATGTCACAGGGCAAATTTCGCGGCAATTGTCGGGCGCCGGAGCCCGTGCGACCATCCTGGCGATGTACGCACTCACTCGGTCCATCTGGCGCGGCTCCGCGAGCTCCGTCGCGGTCGTCGCACTCCTGGCTTCACAAGCCGGCTGCGGCGACGGAGGCGGCACGGGCGGCGCCGGAGGGTTTGGCGCAGCGGGGGGCGCGGGCGGAAGCGGCGGCGCAGCGGGTGCCGCTGGTAAGGGCGGAAGCGGAGGAGTCAGCGGATCTGGCGGCTTGGGCGGGAGCGCGGGCAGCGGCGGCTCAGCGGGAGCCTGCGGTGCGCTCTCCACGTTCGCCGATGGCGTGAGTCCGACGCGTGAGGTGCACGTGGCCACGACGGGCAACGACAGTAACGCGGGTTCCGCGAGCAGCCCCGTTCGCACGCTCGGTCGCGGCCTGCAATTGGCGACGCCGGGAAC
>DATHEN010000003.1:0-3397 GCA_035318565.1 Polyangiaceae bacterium | reverse complement strand
GGCATTCTCGGTGTAGTGCCAGCCAGCTCGCAGAGTGACGCCGCCGGACCCGCGGTCTCCGAGCGCTGCCCCGGGCCGGGCTGGTGTGAGCTCTCCGGCACGCGGCTCATCGATGCGTGTCCGCTGCCGTCGCCCGGCGGTATCGAGGGCTGCCAGGGTGTACTCTCGTACAGCGGCGCTGTGGCGGACACGAGCCTTCAGCGGCTTCTCGTCTGGGGCGGCGGTACCACGAATTACTGGGGCAACGAGGTCTATGCGCTCGACTTGATGAGCGCTTCGCTGCGGCGCCTGACCGACCCGAGCGCGCTAGATACGCGCGTCATCGAGGCACTCAGCGAGGAGTATCCGGATGGCATGCCACGCGCTAGATCCTCGTTCAATGGCCTCGTCTACGTTGCGGCGCAGAACCGTCTGCTCGCGTTCGGAGGTGACCGAGCCGTGCTCGATAACGGCGTGAGCCAACCCTCGAACGCCGTTTGGGCTCTCGGATTGTCGGCTCTCGAATGGACACGCCTCATACCCGCGGGAGCGCTCGATCCGTCCTACGTGATGATCACGGACATCGACCCCCGCACGCAGCGCGTTTACGTCGTCAGCGGCCAAAAACTCTACGCCTACGCGTACGAGAGCGGCACGGTCACGCTGCTTCGAGATTTCGAACAGTTCCCTGGCGAAGGTCTCGACTACCACATGGTGGCTGTCGTCGATTCCAAACGTCAGCGCTTGTTCTTCGCTGGCGGCGACGCCAACACCGGCGCCGACACTCCAGGCGGACTCAAGAGCATCGATTTGCGAGCAGGAACGGCTTACGCGCTCGAGGACTGGACCGAGGACGCGAGGCGCGCTGGCTGCGCACCGCTCATCGAAGCGAACAACCCCGGCTTCGTCTACGACTCCACGCGCGATCGTCTGGTCGGCTGGGCGGGCGGGGATGACGTATTCGTCCTCGACGCTGACGCGAGAACGTGCACGGTGCTCCACTACGCAGGCGGGCCGACCTCACACCCTACCGGCACATACGGCCGTTTTCGTTACTTCCCGAAGCTCGACGTGTTCGCCGTGGTGAGCGACGCCCATCGAAACGCGTTCGTGTTGCGCCTGCCACCTTGAGCTGCCCTTCCCCGGACTCTGAACTAGTGTCGCGTCACAAGTAACAATCGTTTTGGGGTAGGCGGCCCCAAAACCTGACTGAGCATTGGTCTCAAGTCGCGCTGCCCCGAAAGCTCGGTCCAATGCGCCGCGCTGAGCGGGAAACGGACGGAGGGGGCGAGCGAAGCTTGGTCACGTACGCTGCTCATCGGGAAGGACATGCTCATGAATGGCTTTATGTCCTTGGGCGCACGGATAGCGCTGCCGCAGACGAGACTGCAAGGGGGTTGCCGGCTCGCCACACTGATGGGTGGGAGCTCCGAAGCGTTGCCCTGACCACGTGGTCGCTCAGCATGGACTGCGATCGCGAAAGCGGAAAGTGCATGACGCCGTCGAATCGGCTTGACCGACTCAGCGACAACGTCCGCGTCGTTTCGACAACAGCAATGCAATTACCCCCGCGCTCTCACGAGAACGCGCCCTCGTCAGCGATCGTGCGCAGGACGATTTCGATCGCGGCATGAACCCCGGAACACCAGCCCAGCGCTTCCAGTGGCGGACAAAAAGCCCGTGATATGCCGGAGACATGGCATCCCCTGCGTCTCTTTCGAGTCCCGAGCTGCTCATCGAGAAAGAAGCTCGGCGGCGTCGGGGTACCGGAAAAAAGCGCAAACAATGCGCGCAGAAGCCCGGTTCGCGGCACGTGGCGGTCACGGTAGCGAATGCGGTATGGGAGCGCGACGAGAGCCAATGCACCTTCGTGGATGCTGAGGGACGTCGCTGCAGCGCACGGCGCTTTCTCACGCTCGAGCACGTCCAGCCTCACTCGCTGAAGGGGCCGCCAACGGTGGAAAATCTCTCACTCTCCCTGTGCAAGATGGGATTTCGTAAGCGCGAAGTCTTCCCAGTGTTGGCCGAGCTCAGAGCGCGTCAGGTCGATCCTGAACCCGAGCCGCTGCTGCGAGCCAGCCTGGCGCTGCTCGTGCCGTGAACGCCACCGTCGTAGAGCGACGCGTGGGCGTTCTGACCTCGACGGCTACACCGGTCGCTCCGCGCCCCGCCGGGCGCCACCACCGTTCGGCGAGGTCTGGAATACCTAAACCAGCTGCAGATCTGCTCCGACGCCTCGAATCCGAAAAATGAGACCAATGCTCAGAAAATCTGAGGGTGGGGCCTCGCGCGATTCACTCGCGCGGGGCGGGAGCTGCGCTCCCGATGGAACAAGAGCTAGTGTACTCCTATGCCCGCAAAGCAATCATCGATGGGAGAAGACTCTACCGCCATCGTGTTCGGTTCACCCGTGAGCGTCGGTCACGTGCGTCCGCTGATGCCGTTCGCCAGACGGCTGGTCGAGCACGGGCGCGTAGTCGTGTGGGCGGTCAGCGGTGACCATGACGAGCCCGCTTCGATCTGGCGGCAGCCACTGGCGGAGATTGGCGTTCGTTTCGTGGATCTCGACGAGACGGCGCCCTTCCACCGCGGGCGCACGGAGGAGTTCTCGTCGATGAGCCTCTTCCGCCGTATCGTGGGCCGTGCTCGGGACGTCGGTCCGGGCGCGGCGGACGCCATCCGTGCGGCGCTCGAGGGGCGGCGCGCAACTTGCGGCGTGTATGATTTTTTCGCCCTGTGGTTCTATGTTGCGGCGCACCGACTCGGGATCGAGGATGTCATCTCTGTTGTCAGCGGCTTCCCCATGGCCGTCGATACCATTCCCGTAGCCGCCTACCAGGATGACCCGATCTATCAACGCGAGGTTGTAGAGCTCCGCCGAGCCGGCTTTGGCGCCTTCGATGAGCTGCCGCACTCTGGGATCATTCCGCGCGACCCTGCGCTTCGCGTAGCTTGCTTCTCGTCGCCGCACCTGTGTCCTGATCCGCCCGCTGGTATTCAGCTGTTGGGTGTGGCGCATGAGGCGCTACCCCTCGTCGACGCAGCGTCCCCCCCGCCCGCGGAGCACGAAGCGTTGGTGCGTGAGCTTCAGAGTGCACGCGAGCGTGGTGCCCGGATTGTGCTGTTGTCGATGGGCACCGTCGTGACTCGCATGTTCGCCAAGATGGGATCGTCCCACGTCGCTTCCCTCAAGCGTCTGTATACGACGATTGCGGCCGCAGCTCTGCGTTCCGGCGCGGTCGTGGTTGCATCGACGTGCGATTTGTCGGCAGCCGACCTGGGCGTCGACGAGGCGGCGCTCGGGAGCGTGGCGCGAGACCGAGTTTTCGCCATGCCGTTCGTGCCGCAGCCGTTTCTTTTTGCACGCGACTTGGTGGACGTCATGCTCATGCACGGCGGAGCGAATACATTTTACGAG
>DATHEN010000002.1:0-8830 GCA_035318565.1 Polyangiaceae bacterium | reverse complement strand
GCTCAAGCCGAGGCCATCGTCCGAGAGCGTGTTCGTGGCGGCAACAGCGGCGCCCCCGGCCGTGAACGTCACCGCATCTGCCGGCGCGCCGGACAAGGGCTCCGAAAAGCGCACCAGCACGGGGTCGTCGATGAACACGTTCTTACCGTCCGCCGGCGGCACGTGCGACACGACGCTGGGCGCGGTGCGATCGACGATGACTTTATGACCGGCGCTGCTCGCGTTTTCCCCAGCGCGTGAGGCGCGAGCAACCAGCGTGTGCTCCCCTTCTGCCACGGTCGCCGTATTCCACGTGTAGCGATAGGGCGCCGAGAGCTGCGTCAAGGACAAGCCGTCGAGCAAGAGCTCCAGTGAATCGGGCGTGCTCCCGGAAACGGCGACTTGAACCTCGAGCGTGCCGTTCGTGTAGGTGTTCGTGGCGGGCGTGGTGATCGTTACCGAGAACGAGCCGGTCGGGCAAGCGCCGCCATCCGCGGCGCACTCGGCATTGCTGAGCTTGCGGTCGTCGATCGAGCAGGCCGTGGCGCTCACCGCGACTAGCAGGAACGATAGATGGCGATGCAGCGTCATGGCTCTAAAAGGTGCCCGTGAGTGAGGCCCCACCCAGCGCGGGAGCTACGCCTACGAAACGCGCTGATTCAAGCTTGGTAGCGGTCGAGTCCGGTGACCAGAGCACGAGCGCGATACCGGCGCCAACCGCAGCTGCGCCGGCGGCAAAGCCGACAATCGCCAGGGTGCGCGCGCTTTTCGCGTCGTTTACCAGCGCAGCGTACTCCGTTTGCTCGCGCTCCGAGCAAGCGTGCGGGCGACCGGCGCAAATCTCCTTGGCCTCGTCGTTCTTCGAGCGAGCGCGCAGGCCGAAAACGCTGCCGGCGACGAGGCCAGCAACGCCGACTCCGCCTACCACGAAACCCAGCGTGCGTTGCGTGCGCCCCGCGGGCACGGGTGCATCGCGCTCGGGCGCCTGCGTACTTTCTAGGCGGCGCGGGGCAGCCGCAGCCTGTGGCTCGGGAGCGAGCTCGGGAACCGTTACGCGGGCGTCGGCCGCTTGCTTTTCGACCACGACGCTCTGACTCCACGTCTTGCGCCCCGGCGCGCGCGCTTCGATCACGTGCTCCCCTGGGTCGATGGGTACGGCGCTGCTCCACGCCGTACGGCCGAGCGCCGTGCCGTCCTTCGAAACCGCAAGGCCGGGGTGTTCCACTCGAACGCTCACCGTCAAGCGCGACAAACGAGGTTCGAGCTGCGCGGCGCGCTGTCGGGCCACTCGCTCGCGATCACGCTGCCCTGCAACCTTGGCGGCGGCAGCGACGTCCAGAAATTGCGCCCAAGCGCTGGCCGTGCGCCCGACGTTCTCCCAACAGTCAGCCAGGTTGAACTGAGTCCCGATGCCGGGATCGAGCCGCTGGCTCTCCTCGAATTTGGGACACGCTTCCTCGTATCTCTTTTGAACAGCCAGCTTGCGACCCTCCGAAAACAGCGCACTGGCGGCGACGGGATCATTTTGCGCCGCCGCCGGCGCGGCGATCGCGAGTGTGCCGAGCGCCGCGAGCGCGGCCGCACCGCTGCGGGACATCGAAAGCTGCACGCTCAGCGCAGCGCGAATTCTGACGAACCAATCCAAGCCGGCAATTTCAGCGGAGTTTCCCCGCCGGGTCAAGCTGCACGGCACGAGGCGAAGGCTCCGCAGCCCCCGGCTGGCCAACGCCGGCCATGCGCGCTACTCGTACGCGCATGCGTGCCCCAGCCGGCGACAGCGAGCGCGCGCTGCTCGGAAGTCGGGTCGGCAACTATCGCGTGGAAACACTGCTCGGCAGCGGCGGTACGAGCGACGTTTACCTACTTCGCCACCACAGCCTGACCGATACGTACCTCGCCATGAAGGTACTGCGCGACGTACGGCTCCCACCCGGATCCTTCTGCCGCCCGGCGCAAGGCGGCTCGCACACCGCCTCCGACTCGATGCCGTCGCTGCTCGTAGAGCGATTCGAGCAGGAGGCTCGGGTCGCGGCGGCGCTGGGCAGTCCTAGCGTCGTTGCGCCCCTCGACATCGGCCAGCTCGAAGACGGCACGCCGTACATCCTCATGGAGTACGTACGCGGCGTGAGCCTGGCCGAAGAACTGAAACGGTGCGGCCCAATCCACGCGGCGAAAGCGCTCGCCATCGGCAGGCAGATAGCCGGCACGCTGGTCATCGCGCACGCCAAAGGCATCGTGCACCGGGATCTGAAACCCGCCAATATCATGCTCGACGAGAACGGCAGCGTGCGCCTCCTGGATTTCGGCGCCGCTCGCGTGTCCGGAGCGCTGCGGGTGGTGGAAACCACGCAGCAAGGCGTGCTGGGTACGCCCGGCTTCATCGCGCCAGAAGTGCTGTCGGGTCAGGACGCCGACACGCGCGCGGACGTGTATTCCCTGGGTGTTACGCTGTTTCAAATGTTGACGGGGGAGTTGCCTTTCCCGAATCAAAGCTCATTTGCTACGGCGCGGGCCATGCTGGCCGGACCCGCACCCAAAGTGAAGGATCGACGCTCCGCCGTGCTCGATCCAGTTCCGGCGCACATCGAGCAGCTGGTCTCTCGCAGCCTGTCCTGCGATCCGGCAATGCGTCCGAGTGTCGTCGAGCTCGCGCGCGAGCTTTCTGAAGCGGAGCCCGATCGGCCCGGAGCCAGCGCTCGTGCCGCGCGTTCGCGCCGCTGGATCGCCGCCGTCGCGCTGGGCGCGCTGGGGCTGGCGCTCGTGTCGCGCGCTGCGCTGTCGCAGAACACCGAAAACGCTACGGAAGCGCTGCGCGTGACGCCGCTGCTGCATCGTGGTTTGGTTTCCACGCGCACCATGCAGCCCCTTGCTCCCTCCTTGCGGCACGTGCCGGCGACCACGCCGCCTGCGCCGACCGCCGCACAGCCGGCCAAGCCGCACCGCCCGTCCGGCACCGCGCGCGCACGCACGAAAGGCGCGGGGGTCGTGCTCGGGAAAGAGCAACCCAGCCTGCAGCTGCGTGATCCGAGCGACGCCATCGAGTGGATGGAAGACTGAGCCGATCCGATGTTCCGTTCGGTGCTCGGCTGCGTTGTGAGCCTGCTATTGGTCGCCAGCAGCGCCGCGGCCGATGAAACGCAGTCCGCCGCGCTGTATCAGCAGGGCAACGAGCTGCTACGCACCCACCGCTACGCCGAGGCCGTGCAGCGCTATCGAGCTGCGCTGGGCGAAGCCAAGAATACCAAAGCTCTGCTCAACTTGAGCATCGCGCTTCACCAACTGAATCGAAACGTAGAAGCGGCGGACGCGCTCGCGGCCTATCTCGAGGATCCCGCGCACAATCCCGAGAAAGTCGAGTTTGCGCGCGCGCTGCTCGCGACAGTGACGGCGAAGCTCGCCACGCTACGGCTCGAAACGGACGCTTCGGGCGCAGAGGTTCTGATCGACGGCCAGAGCGTCGGCAGTACGCCGCTGTCAGAACCGCTGCGCCTGGACCCAGGCAGACACTCGATCGTGCTCAAGAACAGCGCAGGTTCCACGAGCGAGACGCTTCAGCTCGCGCCCGGCGAGCACCGGCAACTCGAGCTGCAGCTCGGGTCAGCGATCCCGCAAACGACACCCCGGCGTGCTCGCTCCGTGCACGAAGCGCGAGTGGCAGCGCCCGCCGCGCCACGGAACCCTCGTGAAGAACGCAGTCGTTCGATCGAAGGACAGCGACTCTGGGCCATCGTCGTGGGCGGCGCCGGTTTGGCGAGCCTCGGAGTCGGCAGCGTATTCGCCGTGAACGCCTTTTCGCGCTGGCACGACGCCGAAGAAAAATGCCCCGCCAACCGCTGCGCCAATCGCGGAGATCTCGAGCTCGACGACGACGCGCGCCGCGCTGCACGCATCTCGACGGGCGCGTTCGTCGTCGGTGCGACGGCGCTGGCAGCAGGCGCTGGGTTGTGGCTCACGGCGCCGGGATCGTCGTCGCAGGTGCGCGCGGCGATTTCACCCGGAGACGCCCGTTTGGTGCTGGTGCGGAGCTTTCAATGAAGCGCGCGCTCGTGCTATCGCTGATGGCGGCGGCCGTGATCGGCGGCTGCGAGGATCTCGTGGGCGTCGAAGACTTGAAATACGCCGGCGACGCCGCCGACGATCGCAGTGCGCAGGCCGACCGAGCGGTAGACAGCGCTACTGACGTGTCGGACGTGCGGAGCGACGCAACTTTCCCGGATGTGTCACAGGAGGGCGGGGATCCCGCGCTGGCAGACGCTTCGGATGCGGGCGACACTTCGCTGGACGCGAGCGATGCTGGCCCCGACGTACGAGACGACGCACAGCAGGACGGAGCATCGTCCGAGCCGCGCGATGGCATCGTGGTGTGGCAGCTCGAAGACGATTCGGAAGAGGGATTCGAAACGCTCTGGGTCGACATCATTCCGAGTGAAGACACCGCGCTTCGTCTCGGCACTTCGTTCACGTTCATGTTCGCCTTCCTACCCGACAACACGCCGTCGGGACTGAACGCCTATATGAGCTTGCGGCACAACGCGGACCCTTTCGATGCCGGCATCGTGCAAAGGACCGCAGCGCTCTGGGTACCCAGAAAGTCGATGACTCGACCCGAGCCGGTTCTGGGCGTGGCAATCGAGCAGCCCGATTTCCCCGGCTCAGCCGCCAACTGCTACCCCGAAGGAGAAGTGAGACCCATCCCCTGTGCCGGCCCGCACGTCGTCGATGGTGGGCTGAATCACCTGGTGGCCGAAATCCCGTTCGATTGGCGTCCAGGCAGGACCTACCGCTACAGCGTGACGAAGACCTCCGCCGACGCGGAAGCCGGAACCTGGTGGGACAGCCGCATCACGGACATGGAAAACGGCGCGAGCACGAGGCTCGCAAGAATCTTGATACATCCCGATTACGGGAATCTCTCCTCGCTGTCAGCCACCGCCGTCGCCCTTTATCCGACCTGCGAAGCTCCGCCCGTCATGCAGGCGTTTTCAGCGCGGGGCTCGCGCAATGGGGTCGTCAGCGCTGCGCAGGTTCTGCGATCCAGGGCAACTTGCGATGACCCCTACGCCGCGCCTTGAGACGGCCGCTCGTTCGCCGAAGGAGCGTGCGCGGCAGCCAGCGCGCTCGCACGATCCGACATGCTCTGTTCGAAGCATCGGGGCGCGCCGGCGGATCCGGAGCGACGAACCGGTAGCCGCAGCCGCGGACCGTGCGGATCCAGGACTGCGAGCTCCCACTGTCATCCAGAATGCGGCGCGCCGCGCAGATGGCTCGCTTCAGCGAACCGGCGCACACCGTCTCCCCCGGCCACAGCGCCTGACGCAGCTCCTGGTTCGGGACGGTGCGGCCCTGTTGCTGCACGAGATAGAAAAGCAGCTTGAGTACCTTCGGTTGTACCGGCAGCGGGCGCGCTCTGCAGCGCAGCTCGAAAAGCTCGTTGTCGAGCTCGAAGTGACCGAAGCGAAACGTGGAGCTCGGCGGATTGGCGGGGCGTTCTTCTTCTGCCATCACGACGCCACACAGCAACCCTCGTGCCAGCATTTGTCGCGGTTTTTATCCGAATTTCTAGCTGATCCGGCGCGACCGGCGCCGACCTCCGAATCGAATCGGAGATCGCATTCGGAAGATCCGTGCCCCGCATTCTGAAGCCCAGAGCGGCCTGCTGAAGCTATAGGGTCGCAGCATGCGTGTCTTCGTTTCGAGTCCCGAAGCCTCGTCCGAATCGCTCGAAATCCGCCCGGGCAGCGCGGTATTGCTCGGCCGCACGCCGGACCCGGAGCGCCTCCCGCGAGACGCCACTCAACCCGCAGCGGCCGCGCACGAATGGCACGATAGCCGCGTATCCGCGAACCACGCGCTCGTGTCCTACGACGGGCACTCGGTGGTGATTCGCGATCTGCACAGTCGTAATGGCACTTGGGTCAAGCTATCGCCGGGCTCTTCGGTTCGGCTCGACGGCTCGGATGCGGTCGTGCTTCAGCTCGCGGGGGTCTCGGCTCAAGGCGACGACGACGTCGAGCTGCCGCGCGCGGATTGGTCGGAGGAGAGCGAGTTCGCCGAAACGGTGCGCACGGCAGTCACACGGCACCTGGAGCGGACGGGCATGCGAGCTCAGGCTGTGCTCCATCCGGGCGGTCCACCCGCTGCAGCGCCCAACCGGATTGCATTCGCGCTCGAAGACGGCTGCTCGTTGATCGTGGAGCATCCGCTCGAGCTCACCACGGACCCGCGTTGGTCGCTCTTGGTCGGGCGCCTGCGCAGCTGGGTTGCTCTGGAAAATGCGCGACTGCGCGCGCAGCGCCATGCCGGCGAAGGTCTGATCCTGAGCTCACCCGCGATCCGCGCGGCGCACGACCACGTGCAAGATGCGGCGCAGAAAGGCATGCGCGTGGTGCTGCTGGGACCGACGGGCGCCGGCAAAGATCGCCTCGCGCGCTGCTACCATGAACACTCGCCTGGGGCGCGCGGGCCGTTCCACGCCGTCAATTGCGCTCAGCTCTCCAAAGATCTGATTTATGCTCAGCTATTCGGCGCCAAGCGGGGATCGTTCACGGGCTCCACGCAGGATCTCGTGGGGGCGGTTCAGGCCGCCTCCGACGGCACGCTCTTTCTCGACGAGGTGAGCGAAATGCCGGCCGAGGTGCAGGGCGCCGTACTGCGCTTTCTCGATCGGCGCGGTGAGTATCATCGCCTCGGCGAGGAGCAACGCGCACGCACGGCGCGCAACGTGCAGATCGTATGCGCCACCAGCGCGGACATTACCGACAAGCTCGCCCGCGGCGAGCTGCGCGAGGACCTCTGGTATCGCATCGCCGAGCGAACCGTAGTCGTGAAGCCGCTCTCGGAACGGCCGGAAGACGTGCTCGCGTTCCTGAAGAGCTCCGTTCCCGGCGAGCGGCGCGAAGAGAGCCTGGAACGCGGCGGCACCAGCCTGGCCGTGTCCGCGTACGATGCCCTGACACCCGCCGCCCTCGAGCTCGTGACCCGCTCGGGCTGGCGAGGCAATTTCCGATCGCTCGAGAGCTTCGTGGTTCGGTTACCTACTCGCGCCGATCATCACAGTATCGGTGTGGACGTGTGTCGAGCAGCGCTGGCAGAAGCCGCCGGCGGTGTAGCGCCGGTGAAAGCGCAGCTCGGCGCGGCGCGTTCGGAGCTCAGCGGCGAACGCTGGCACACGGTACTCTCGATGGCGCAGCGGGCCTATGAAGCCGACGAGGGCACTCCATCCACGTGGGGCAGCTTGGTGTCGTTCCTGGAGCGCTACCTGAAGCCGGCGTTCGTCGCCCACGCGTGCGGACTCGAGCGAGCGCGCGGACTCGAGCGCAATACCAACCTGTCCGAGCTCGCGCGCCAACTGGATCTCAAAGACGGCACTACGGTGAAGACTCACCTGCAGCGCTACTTTGCCCGTTTCGCGCGCGAGCCGGAGTAGGGTCCGCTGGCTCAGCAGCCTCCGCCGTTGAACTCGTTGACGCAGCTGCGACCTATGCGAAGCGAGCCGATTTTCAGCCCGCTCGGCAGGGTGACCGTCTCCTTGGCGTAGTAGCTGAAGTAGATCCAGCTGTCGTGGTTGAGCTCGGGGTGTAATACGGGCGCGTAGCACCCCTTCGTGCAGATGCCCGCCGGCAAGTTGCCCTTCGCCGGCGTGTTGAAGATGCCGTCACCCGCGGACATTCTCACGGCGGCGTGATCCAGATCGAAGGAGGCCGCAGGGGGACCGGGCATGTACGTCATGAGCAGCACGTTGCCCTGCACGGCGATCGACGGCGCGCCCCAAACTTGTGTCAGCGGATCGGAGCTTGCCGTGAGCACGCGTTTGGCGACCGGATACGTGCCGGTGGGCGCGCACGCTTCGTCCGAAGTGGGCGTGCAATCGTTGTCCGGAGTGCCGTCCACCGGCGGCAGCGGCAGCCATTGGTCGTCGTTGTGCGCGGTGGTGGGCCCTTCGTTGCGGTATCTCCAGCTCGCGCGGAGCTTCACGGTGTCGAGGTTCTGCTGCACGGTCTTGCTGGTGTCGTAAACCCAGCGCGCGGTGGTGCAATGCGAGGCGTTCCCGCACTGCAAAACGATCAGTTCGTTCGTGGTACCGGGTTTGAAGTACGGGGCCTCACCATAGGTTCCGCCCTTCTCGAGGCCGTTCGGCAGCCACTGGTTGATGAAGCGACCCGGAGCAAACAAGCGATCGTTCAGCACCGTGGCCGTCGGCGTGGTGTCCGGGTTGTTCGCGTCCCAGGTCATGACGGCGACGCCGCCATCGAAGGGACGATAGGACACGCTCGGCAGCAGACGCACGCACCAGTTCTGATAGAAAACCAACGCCGTCTCGAAGCGCGCATCGTTGTCCGGCAAGCGGATCACGGCGTTCGGCCACTGTGCGGCATATTCGCCGGGCTGACCGGGCGTGCCGGCAATGCACGTGGGGTAAGCGGCGCCGCCAGAAATGAAGCCCACGAAGGCCAAGGGGTGCCCTTGAGCGTCTTTGGTCACCGCGCTCGGCAGCGGCGCGACGGGCGGAGAGGATCCCGCCGTCTTGGGCGAGACGAGCGATGCCGTGTTGGTCGGAAAACCCAGCCCGGCGAACTGCGTGCCCGTTGCGTCCCAACCACCGGAATCACCGAATACCCACAAATCCCGGGTGCGGCTGAGCCCGTTGGTGTTGGTCCCCGAAAGACGCGCGCTGAAGCCGGCGTCGCGGTTCGAGTAGTAAACGGTGCTGGAGCTGCTCGCGTCGCGCGTTTCGAGCACCTGCCTGTCGAAGGTGTCTCCCGTAGTGCACGAAACCAACAGCAAACAGCCCGCAACGGCGGCATACGCGTACTTCCTGGACATGGACGATTCTCCTCGCGAATGAGGCTCG
>DATHEN010000001.1:0-2098 GCA_035318565.1 Polyangiaceae bacterium | reverse complement strand
CGAGTCCACGAGGAAATAAGCGATGCGTTTAGCTGACGTATCGATCCGCCGTCCCGTATTCGCGGTCATGATGATCGGCGCCCTCGTGGTGTTCGGTCTGCTGAGCTATCCACGCGTGGGCGTCGACCTGTTCCCGAGCGTCGAATTTCCGATCGTGACCGTGACCGTCGTGTACCCGGGAGCGGATCCCGAAACGATGGAGTCCGAGGTCGCCGATCCCATCGAGGAAAAGCTCAACACCCTGAGCGGCATCCACGTGCTGCGCTCGGTCAACCTGGAAGGCGTCAGTCAAATCGTCGTCGAGTTCGAGCTGGAGGTGAACACCGACAAGGCGATGCAGGATATCCGCGACAAGATCGGCGAAATCCAGGCCGAGCTGCCGCCACAGGCCGAGCCTCCCTCGATTCAGAAGCTCGACACCGGAGCGGCACCCATCCTCGCCGTCGCGCTCAGCGGGAAACTCGCGCCCACCGAAATGACCCGCGTGGCCGACAAGGTCGTCAAAGAACGGCTGCAGCGGGTGACGGGCGTGGGCGCCGTGGATCTCGTGGGCGGGCGCGAGCGCCAAATCCAGGTGCTGGTCGACTCCGCCAAGTTGGTCGGCCTCGGCATCACCGTGGAAGACGTGGGCGCGGCCATTCGCACGCAGAACCTGAACTTCCCGGGCGGATTCTTCGAGCGCGGGCCAAACGAGCTCGTCATCAAGACCAAGGGCGAAGTCACGGACCTCGCCCAGATCGAGGCGCTGTCCATCCCCAACGCCACCGGCGCCGTGGTGCGCGTGCGCGACGTGGCCCAGGTGATCGACGGGATGGAAGACGCGCGTTCCGCGTCGTTTCTCAACGGAGAATCGGCGCTGTCGCTCGTGGTGCGCAAGCAATCGGGAGCCAACTCCGTGGCCGTCGCCGAGAAAGTGCGCGCCGCGCTCGAGGAGATCCGCCCGCGCATCGAAGCGCGCGGCGTCAAGATCGCCGTACCCACCGACAACTCGGTGTACATCGCGCACTCCATTCACGACGTGCAGTTCGATCTGGCCTTCGGCGCCATCCTGGCCGTGCTCATCATTCTGTTCTTCTTGCACGACTTCCGCGCAACGATCATCAGCGCCGTGGCCATCCCCACCAGCGTGATCGCGACCTTCGCGTTCATCGACTACATGGGCTTCACGTTCAACAACATGACGATGCTCGGGCTGTCGCTCTCGATCGGAATTTTGATCGACGACGCTATCGTGGTCATCGAAAATATCCATCGCCACGTGCAGATGGGCAAGAGCGTGCGCGAAGCCGCCTCGAGTGCCACGGCCGAGATCTTTCTGGCGGTGCTCGCGACTACGTCGTGCATCATGGCCGTGTTCGTACCGGTGGCCTTCATGAAGGGCATCATCGGTCGTTTCTTCTTTCAATTCGGGCTGACCGTGGGCTTCGCCGTCGCGGTTTCGATGCTGGTCAGTTTCACGCTGACTCCGATGATGTCCTCACGGTTCCTGAAGGTGCACCATGAGGAGTCGAAGAATCCGCTCGTGCGTTTCATCGAGGGCGGGCTGACTCGCCTGGACGGCCTGTACGGGCGCGTGCTCCGCGCAGCGCTGCGGTACCGCGCGCTGACGCTCGTGGCCGCGGGGGCTGCGCTCGCCGGCTCCTTCGTGCTCGTCGGTCAGATCAAGACCGAGTTTGCTCCGGTCGAGGACCGCGGAGAGTTTTCGCTGAACGTGGAGCTGCCGACCGGCACCTCGCTCGAGGCATCCAAGGCGGTGATCGAGGCCGTCGCCCGCGACATTCGGCAGAACGCGCCCGGCGTGGCGCTGACCTTCACGACCATCGGCGAGGGTGCGCAGGGCCAGGTCAACCTGGGCAAGGTGCAGGTCGTCTTGGAGCCAAAATCCAAGCGCGCCTACCACCAGGAAGATTTGATGGCCTGGGCGCGCACCCGCTACAAAGAGGTGAAAGACGCCAAGGTGAGCGCCACGCCCATCAGCCCCATGGGCGGACAAGGCGGCTTTCGTCAACAACCCGTACAGCTCAACGTACGCGGCTCGGACATGGCGCAACTCGTGCGCGTTTCGAACTCGATCATCGAGGAGCTGCGCAAGGTGCCA